>DASTTD010000250.1:0-2937 GCA_035760325.1 Gemmatimonadaceae bacterium | reverse complement strand
GCGTGCTGTTCGGAAAGGCGGATCTCGCTTCGCTGAGCGAGCCGGTGCTCCGCGCATTGAGCGAAGAAGTGCCGTTCGTTTCCGTCGCTACGGCGCCGACTATCGCTGATGCACTGGTGAGGCTCAAGCTGGTCGCGTCGAAGAGCGCCGTACGGCGACTCATCGAGCAGGGCGGCGTGTACGTGAACGGCGAGCGCGCGACGGCCGCAACGGAGCTTGCGTCAGCGCGTTCGCTGCAAGGGGGTTACCATCTGCTGAGGAAAGGCTCCAGGGAATACGGACTCATTCGGGTCGGCGCATAGCGTCCGAATCCATCAAGCATCCGAGGCACTGACATGAGAGAGTTTGCACGCTGGGCATGGATTCTCTTTTTCATCGCTGGCGCGATTCACTTCATTCTTTATTTCAGCGGAGGGCGGACCAACGCCTCCCAGTTCGCCATTGGAGTCGCGTTTCTGATTCTCGCCGGATTGAACTTTGCGCGGTCCCGGCGCCGCACCACACCCGACTCGACACTCCCAGGAGGATAGAGTTCATGCGCGCGTACCTCATCGCTGCTCTGGCGCTTCTCCTTCCGCTCAGCGCGGAGACACAGCAGCCACCCACCGTCATCACTCCCGCCGAAAATCTGGTGGTGGATGGCGTGCCCGCCATTCCCGCGCGTCTCGCCGCAGAGGTCCGACGTTACACCGAGTCGCGCGCCGCGACGCTTGCCGACTGGCACCCCGCTCGGCGCGAGCTGCTGATCAGCACCCGCTTCGGAAACACGGCCCAGATACATCGCCTCTCGGCTCCGCTGGGGTCGCGAACACAGCTCACGTTCTTCGACGAGCCCATCACCGGGGCGTCGTACGACCCCCGGCAGGGCCGTTATTTCCTGTTCACCAGAGACATCGGTGGAAATGAATTCAGACAGATCTACCGATATGACGTCGCCAGTGGCGCGGTCACCTTACTGACGGATGGCGGTCGCTCGCAGAACGGCGGGATCGTCTGGAGCACGCGCGGCGATCGTGTTGCGTATGGCAGCACCCGTCGCAACGGCACCGATCGCGATATCTACGTGATGGATCCGCTTAATCCGGGCGGTGGCCAGCGACTGCTCGAGGTGCAGGGTGGTGGCTGGGGTGCAGTCGACTGGTCTCCCGACGACCGCCAGCTGCTCGTCGGCGAGTACCTGTCAGTCAACCAGAGCCGTCTCCACCTTGTCGACGCCCCTACCGGCCGCCGTTCGCTGCTCATTCCCGAGAGCCGGGACACCGTGGCATACGGGGATGCACTGTTCAGTCGAGATGGCCGTGGCGTTTATGTCACCACTGACGCCGGATCCGAGTTTCTGCGCCTTGCCTACGTCGACCTCGCCACCCGCAGAGTTACACCGCTGACGACATCGATCAACTGGGATATCGACAGGTTCGATCTGTCGGCCGACGGGCGAGCTATCGCATTCGTTGCCAACGAGGCGGGCGTGGCGCGCCTCTACCTGCTGGACACGCGAAGCCGGCGCATTCGTCCGGTATCGGGCGTTCCAGTCGGAACGATCCGCGCCGTCAAATGGCATCCGCGCCTGCCGCTGCTCGCATTCAGCGTCTCGTCGTCAAGGAGTCCGAGCGACGTCTACTCACTCGATGCTCGTACCGGGAGCGTTACCCGCTGGACCGAAAGCGAGCTCGGTGGGCTCGTCGCTTCCGACCTGTCCAGCCCTTCGCTCATCCGGTGGCGAAGCTTCGACGGCCTCGAGATAACCGGCTTTTATTATCGCCCGCCCGCACGGTTCACAGGCAGGCGCCCCGTCATCATCAACATTCATGGCGGACCGGAAGGACAGTATCTGCCGGGATTCCTGGGTCGCACCAACTACTACCTGAATGAGCTCGGGGTAGCGGTGATCTTTCCCAACGTGCGTGGCTCCACCGGCTACGGTAAGGAGTTCGTGAAGCTCGATAACGGTATGAAACGGGAGGACTCGGTACGCGACATCGGCGCGCTGTTGGACTGGATCGGGCAACAGCCGGAGCTGGACGCGAGGCGGGTGATGGTCACCGGAGGAAGCTACGGCGGCTACATGACCCTGGCCGTGGCGACCAACTACAACGACCGGATCTGCTGTGCGCTCGATGTGGTGGGAATCTCCAATTTCAACACGTTTCTCAGGAATACGGAATCGTATCGGCGAGACCTGCGGCGGGTCGAGTACGGTGACGAGCGCGACCCGCGGATGAGCGCGTTCTTCGAGCGAATCGCCCCGCTCAACAACGCCGGCAGAATTTCACGGCCGCTGTTCGTGATACAGGGGGCCAACGACCCCCGCGTCCCCTTCACCGAAGCGGAGCAGATTGTCGCCCGGGTAAAGCAGAACGGGAGTCCGGTGTGGTACCTCAAGGCAACGGACGAGGGGCATGGGTTCAGAAAGAAGACCAACGTTGATTTTCAGTTTTACTCGACGGTGGAGTTCATTCGCCGGTACCTGCTCGGGACGGGCTCGACGGCGCTGACCCCTTAGCCCAGAGTGGAGAGGCGGACCGTGGCGTTGTTGGCAAACGCCCAGCGCAACGAAAGCTTTTACTGAAGACTACCTGCCAGGTGCCGTCGGCGGGCCAGCTGGTGGCTGCGGGCGCGCGTCTCGTCCGGTCGTGTCGCCCTCTGACATCGCGATTCGTTTGAGGAGACCGTAAAGCATTTGTTGGCCGCATCGACATCGCCGCTCTGAAAATCTGACTCCCGCATCGAATCGTACCGTGCACCACGCATTTGCGTACTCACGCGATGAACGCACAATGAAAGCGCATGCGCCCTTTGCCAAACGTGCAGCCGCCTGAAGTCCGACATCGTTGCCAGGATGCACCAGTCAACCGACCCTGAAGAAAATGGCCCCCGATCGCTCGGGGGCCATTCCTTACTCGCAGAGCAGTTACTCTTCGCGCGCGGCGCGTCGCC
>DASTTD010000249.1:0-4504 GCA_035760325.1 Gemmatimonadaceae bacterium | reverse complement strand
AGGCTTTGCGGCGGGGACGTTTCATCCTCTCGTTCCGTTCGCAGATCCGGATGCATCCGCCGACCTTCTTCGTCAGGGCTGGATCGGGGTGGATGGAGACAACGCCGCGGTGAGCGCATCGCGGCGGCTGGCGGGACACATCGGAGCGCGAACGATGGACATTCCACCCGGAAAAAAGCCTGCGTACCACGCGGCGGCGGTCATTGCATCCAATTTTCCGGTAGTGTTGGCCTCGGTCGCCTCGCGCCTGCTCCGCGACATCGGAATGCCCGAAGGCAGCTCGCTCCAGGCGGTGACGAGCCTCATGGGCGGCGCACTCTCGAACATGAGGCAATCGCTTCCGGACGATGCGCTGACCGGTCCCGTGATGCGCGGAGACACCGAGACGATTGCGAGGCACCTGCGGGCGCTGGCGCCGCACGGTGACACGCAGGAGGTCTATCGCGCGCTGTCTGTCGCGGCGGTGAGAATCGCGGAACGCCGCGGCACGGATCCGAAAAAGGTCGCGGCGCTGACGGGAATTCTGAAACCCGACAAGCGCCGCGACGACGTTCAGGAGTAGACGCCGAAAATCCCTAGAACGCCGCTCCGATGGTGTTCTGATCGACGACCTTTGCTCCGCGCGGAACGCTGAAGCGGAATCGCGAGCGATCGATGCGGGGATTGGAGGTAAAGCTCGTGATCACGACTCTCCGCTTCAATCCGTTGGCGCTCTCCACCTCGAGCTGACGAAGGCTGTAGTCCTTGTCGTCTATCCACAGCTTCGCGCGCGTGACGGCATCGTTCCGGCGCTTCGGCACGAGGTTCAGCACTTTCGTCGTGCGTCCGCCGACGGTCGCCGAGCCTGCCGACGTGACCGTGTACCGGGTGCGTGGCGCATTGAGAAACTGGTCGGCGGGATCTACCGAGCCGGCGTTTCCACCAGTGTAGGGTACCCGGATCACCTGTCCCGGTACGCTGCTCGGCAGGTAGACCCACAAAGTGGATCCATCGGCCGCGACGCGGTCGCCGTTGTTGAAGGTGATGTTGAGCAGGTTGGGCTTGCGGCGAATCAGCTCGCCGCTGGTGGTCTGGGTGGTTCCGGTGAGCGGGTTCGTGAGCGTCTGCCTGAATTCGGCCCGCATGCTGTTGAGGCGCGCGTAAGCCGCGACGGCCCGGTCGATGATGGTCTCGGCGCTTTGCGCCGAGGCGTACGCCGGGATTGCCAGCGCGACCGCAGTCAATGAAAGGAGTTTTCTCATCTCAGACTTTACCCTTCGGAGCCTACGCCGTTCCCGATCCACCAGTAAGGAAATCCACCGTAAGGAAGCAGTTCTCTTTCCGCTGCTTCCAAACCCAGCATTTACCGCGATGCAGCTGGAGGAATATTCCTGCCGATCGCGGCCGCGACAGCCCGAAGCTCCGTCACGAGCTGGGTGAATTGATCGGGGTAGAGTGACTGCGCGCCGTCGGACAGCGCGCGATCAGGCTCCGGGTGAACCTCGACGATCACGCCATCGGCGCCGGCGGCAACCGCGGCGCGGGCCATTGGTATGACCTTGTCGCGCAACCCGGTGCCATGACTCGGGTCAGCGATGATCGGAAGGTGCGAGAGGCGATGGACGATTGGAATCGCCGTCAGATCGAGCATGTTGCGCGCGGCGGGATCGAAGCTTCTGACGCCTCTTTCGCACAGAATCACTTGTGCATTTCCTTCCGAGAGCACGTATTCGGCGCTGAGCAGAAGGTCGTTGATGGTCGCCGCCATCCCGCGCTTGATGAGCACGGGCCTGTTCAGTTTGCCGACGGCTTTGAGCAGGGAGTAGTTCTGCATGTTCCGCGCGCCGATCTGAATGCAGTCGGCGAAGTCCGCCACCTCGCGCGCGCCTTCCGGGTCCATCGCTTCCGTGACGATAGCGAGCCCCGTCTCATCTCGCGCGCGGGCGAGCAGCTCCAGTCCCCGCCGTCCCATGCCCTGAAACGAATAAGGAGAGCTTCGCGGCTTGAAGGCGCCGCCGCGGAGCGCCGTACCGCCCGCCGCCTTCACCACGCGGGCGGATGAAAGGATCTGCTCTTCCGACTCGACCGAGCACGGTCCGCCGATCACTACCACGGCGTCACCGCCGACTGTCACGCCCGGGGCGATCGAAACTACGGTGTTCTCGGCTCGCCATTCCCGGGAGACCTGCTTGTACGGTTGGGTGATGTGGATCACCTCAGCGACACCGGGCAGGGCTTCGAGCCGCGACGAGTCCACACGCCCGTCGTTGCCGACGAGCCCGACGGCGGTGCGCTGCGCGCCCGGCATCGGGCGCCCCTCGTACCCCATCTCGGCGATTACGGCGACGACGCGGTCGACGTCTTCCTTCGACGCCCCACGCTGCATGACCACTAGCATTTACGCGATTACTTCGGCCGTTTCGTCGGCGGTGGGGATGGGTACGGGAACGGGATGCACGTGCCGCTGCGGCGCGTGCGTCGGAGAGGGCGGGCCAACGGTCTCATCGACCGTCTTTCCGCGCATGCGTACACTGACGAGCGACGAAACCCCGGGCTCCTGCATCGTGACGCCGTACACCGCGTCGGCCGCTTCGGTCGTCGTGCGCGGGTTATGGGTGATCACGATGAACTGTGTGTTCCCCTTGAAGCGATTCAGCATTCTGACGAAGTGGCCGATGTTCTGATCGTCGAGCGGAGCATCGACCTCGTCCAGAAGGCAGAAGGGGCTCGGCTTGGTCAGAAAAATTCCGAAGAGCAGCGATAGCGCGACAAGGGCCTTCTCCCCGCTCGACAGCAGGTGAATGCGCTGGGTACGCTTGCCGCGCGGAGATGCGTGGATCTCGATGTCTCCTTCGAGCGGACTCGCTGAATTCTCCAGGCGAAGGTCGCATTCCCCGCCTCCGAAGAGAGTCATGAAGATGTTGCGGAAATTCTCGCGTACCTGAACGAAAGTCTGGAGAAACAGCTCACGGGCCGTCGTGTCGATCTCTCTGATCGCCTGATGAAGGGATGCTTTTGCGGAATTCAGGTCGTCACGCTGAGTGGTCAGAAACTCGAGGCGCTTAGTCTCCTCGTCGAACTCCTCGATCGCGAGGGGATTGACCGGCCCGAGCGCCTCGAGCTGCTCACGCACCAGCGCCGCCTCCGCCACCAGCTCGGCATCCGCCATTTCCACGCTCTCCGCGCCCGCCAGCAGCTCTTCGAGCGGTTTTCGCCATTCTGCCTCGAGGCGCTCGCGAATCGCGGCCTTCTTTCCCGCCAGCTCGGTGAACCTGAGCTCGGACGCGTGAAGCTCCTCGCCAAGCAGCGCGGCGTTCCGGCGCATGTCGGTGAGACGGTGATCGACCGCCGTCAGCTCCTCGTCTACCTGTCGAACGCCTCGCTCCGCTTCGGCGAGCCTGGCTTCCGTATCCTCGAGTGTCGCCAGGCGCGCGACCAGATCGCTCTGCCATTGCGAGAGCTGCTCCGTGAGCTGTGCGTCGGCGCTGGACAGCGTCGAAAGCTCGAGCTGCAAAGACTGGAGTCTTCCGGTGGCGGACTGAAACTCTTCATTCAGGTGTCGCTGCCGGTCGGACGCGACTTCCAGCTGCGCGAATGCCTGAGCACGGCGAATCTGGCTGGCCGTGCGATGGTCGCGCGCTTCATCCTGCCGCCGCTCGGCGGCGGCCAGCGTCTCTCTTGCGCCGGCTACCAGCGCCTCATGCTCCGCGATTCGAGCCTCGATCTCCGCGGTGCCTGCTGCCAGCGCGTCGATCCGTGACGCCGCGGCGGCTTCGCGTTCGATCATCCGGTCGATCAGTGAGCGTGCCTCCGCGGACTCCCGCTCCGCGCGTTGATGCTGCCGGGCTATGGCGGCGGAGCGCTCGAGCGCCTCGGCGTTCGCGCGCATTGCCTCGGTAGCGGCCTCCTGCGCTATGATCGACGCGCGCTCGGCATTTGCCAATCCGGCTTTCTGCGCTTCCGCGGCGGCAAGCGCCGCCTGTCGAGCCACGGCGCTGTTGGTCACCGAGTGGTGGAGATCCGCAATCTCCGCTCGGCGCCGCAGAGGTCCGCTGCCTGATTCCGCCGCGGGAAGCCACACTGCTCCGCGCGCGTCGATGAAGGCCGTCCCGCTTTCCATGGATCTCACACGTCCGAGCAGTGACCGGACCCACTTGCTAGCTGGGGACGACGCCTCTACCAGCGCCGCGAGATCGTCGGCGCCTGGCGCCAGATCCACTCCGTCCGTATTCACGGAATCGACCGGCAGCAACAGCAATGGACCAGGCGAGGTCGACGCGTGCCACACCCGCACTGCCTCCGCCACCTCACGATCCCGAACCAGAACGGCGTTGACGGTTGCGCCGAGGAATCGCTCGACGAGACCCGCGGATGCCGAATCGGCGGTGATGAAATCGCTGAGCGGTCCGAGGATCGCGCCTTCATCGAACACGGCGCGCTCCCGCAGAAGCCGAGCGGCGGCCGGAGCAAGCCCCACTCGCTCGCGCTCCAGACCTTCCAGCGCGCTCAGCTTGGCGACGAGGGA
>DASTTD010000248.1:0-2859 GCA_035760325.1 Gemmatimonadaceae bacterium | reverse complement strand
GTCCTGCAGGTGCTCGAGCTCATCGATGTAGGGCCGGGGCAGGAGGTCGGGGCGCGTCGACAGGACCTGACCGAGCTTGATGTAGGCTGGGCCGAGCTCCACGAGACGGTCGCGGAAGGCCCGGGCCTTCGACACCGACTCACCGTTACCGGACTCCGCGGTTTCGGCGAGGTTGGCGCCGTCGAGATTGAGCAGGCCCTGCCGGTTCGCGAACTCGCGCAGCCCGTAGTTGGTGAACAGGCCCAGCGTGGAAGCAAGGCGTGGAAGATGCTTGGGCGAGAGGATCATGTGGTACGAGGGGGCAGAAAGTATGCCCCGGTTCATGGCCGCAAGTAGCGAGACGGGAGATATTTACGCATGTCCAAAGCAGATCGAAGTGACGAGCAGCGATCCGGACCCGTGCCGGTGGATACCGTGGCCAAGCCCTGGGGGCACGAGAAAATCTGGGCCCGATCTGACCGGTATATCGGCAAGATCATCCACATCAACGCCGGACACGAGCTGTCGGTCCAGTTCCACAGGAAAAAGGACGAGACGATCCACCTTCTCTCCGGGGAGATCGTCTACCGGGTTCAGCGGGACCCGTCGAACAAGGATCACCTCGACGACGTCCGCCTCCAGATCGGTGAATCGTTCCGGATCGCGCCCGGAACCGTCCATCAGATGGTCGCCGTGACGGACTGTGATGTGCTCGAGGTCTCGACACCCGAGGTCGACGATGTCGTGCGATTGAGCGACAAATACGGAAGAGAGGGGACGAGCGCGCCATGAAAGTGATCATTCCGCTGGCCGGCAAGGGAACGCGCCTCCGTCCGCATACGCACCTGGTGCCCAAGCCGATGATGAAGGTCGCGGGCAAGCCGGTGATGTCCTACGTCCTCGACGACCTGAAAAAACTGGGCAACGTCGAGCAGGTCATTTACATCACGGGCCACCTCAAGGAAAGGGTGGAAGAGTTTGCCCGCTCGCAGATGAATGTGCCGTCCGTATTCCTCGAGCAGAAGGTCCAGGATGGAACGGCCGGCGCCGTCGCGCTGGCAAAGCCATACGTCGACCAGCCCGTGCTCATCGTTTTCGTCGACACCATTTTCGATGCGGATCTCTCGAAGGTGAAGAGCGTAGACGCCGACGGGATCATCTGGGTGAAGGAGGTGGAGGACTACCAGCGCTTCGGGGTGGTGGTGAGTGACAGCGAAGGCAACATGACGAAGATCGTCGAGAAGCCCAAAACGCCGATCTCGAAGCGCGCGAACATCGGCCTGTACTACATCAGGAACTGGAAGCTCCTCTACGAAGGGATCGATTACATCCTGAAGCAGCCGAAGAATCAGGGCGAGTATTACCTCACGGATGCTTTCCAGTACATGATCGAGAAGGGCGCGAAGATCAAGGTGATCGATGTCGAGGGGTGGTACGACGCCGGGAAGATCGACACCATGATCGAGACCAATCAGGCCATGCTTGGCCGCGGCCGCTCGCGGCAGCCGAAAGTTTCCGGCGATTCGTCCATCATTTCGCCCGTCTACATCGAGGACGACGTAACGCTCAGGAACTCGCGCGTCGGTCCCAACGTCTCGATCGGCACCGGCTCGGTGCTCGAAGGGGTAGAGATCAGCCACTCCATCGTCGGCGACAGGGCAAGGATCACGCGCTCCGTGCTCAGGAACTCGCTGGTCGGCGACGACACCGTGCTCGAGGGTGTGAAGGGAGAAGTGACCGTGGGCGATCACTCGGAAGTGCGGGCATCCTAGGGAGCCCCTCGAACGGGAGGGTGCGGCCAAAGCTCGGTCGCAACGTGCTCGGCCTCGGCGCGGTGAGCTTTTTTACCGACGCCTCGAGCGAGATGATCTACCCGCTCCTGCCGGTCTTTCTCGCCGGCGTGCTCGGAGCAAACGCGAGCTTCATCGGCGCGATAGAGGGAGCGGCCGAGTCGACCGCGTCGCTTCTCAGGGTGATCTCGGGGGCCTGGTCCGACAGGATCGGACGGCGGAAGCCGCTGGTGGTTGCGGGCTATGTGATCGCGTCGCTCGTCCGCCCATTCACCGCGCTCGCGCAAACGGCGACGCAGGTTCTCTCGCTCCGGCTCACCGACCGTGTCGGGAAGGGAATCAGAAGCGCGCCTCGCGACGCGCTGCTGGCGGACTCGATCTCCGTCGAGGGTCGGGGGCGCGCGTTCGGTTTCCACGCAGCCGCGGATAACGCCGGTGCGGTGCTCGGACCGCTCGTCGCGTTCCTGATCCTTCAGGCACACGGCGTGACCGCGCTCGACGCCTCCGTGTTGCGCCCGACGGACGAGCAGGCGATCAGGAACGTCTTCTGGCTCTCCGCCATCCCCGCCGCAATCGCGGTGGCGATTCTGATCTTCGTGGTGCGTGAGGTTCCGCATACCGCCGCCGGAGAAAAAGAGGCGGCGATGTCCGCACCACCTAGCGCCCCGGACCGCCTCTCCCGCGGGTTCTGGGGCTATCTCGCGGTCATCGTTCTGTTCACGCTCGGTAACTCGACCGATGCGTTTCTCCTTCTGCGCGCGCATCAGCTCGGCGTTCCGATCGCGCTGGCGCCGGTGCTGTGGGCGCTGCTGAACCTCGTCAAGGCGGCGACGGGGACGTACGGCGGACATCTGTCGGACATTCTCGGACGCAAGCCGCTCCTGGCGAGTGGGTGGATTCTCTATGCGGCCGTCTACTTCGGCTTCGGCTGGGCGACGGCCACCTGGCAGGCGTGGGCGTTGTTCGCGGTGTACGGAATTTTCTACGGCATGACGGAGGGCACGGAGAAAGCTCTCGTCGCCGACCTGGTACCCCG
The DNA here is from genome assembly GCA_035760325.1 of Gemmatimonadaceae bacterium. Lineage (GTDB taxonomy): Bacteria > Gemmatimonadota > Gemmatimonadetes > Gemmatimonadales > Gemmatimonadaceae > UBA4720. Next base: position 54 of record DASTTD010000248.1, on the reverse strand, counting down.
CGCCCGGCGTGGCGCCGCGTTCGGCTGGTACAATCTCGCGATTGGATTGGGCGC
>DASTTD010000247.1:0-2990 GCA_035760325.1 Gemmatimonadaceae bacterium | reverse complement strand
ATAGATATTCACCTATCTCTCACAATGATGCCTCACCGCTCAATGCCCGTAATCCATTATCGCAGCCCGCTCGCTCGGCGCGCTCTGCTCGTACTCCCGGTCGCGCTGGCGCTGGGTTGCAAGGGAAACGACTCCGGCAGTGTCGAGAGCGCGCAGGCCTGGTCCCCTGAAAAGCTCGCGTCGGTGAAGGGAGTTCCCGCCGCTGAGATCGAAGCCGCAATGCAGCGCAAGCTCGGCGGCGATCGGCCTCTCAGGATCGACGACGATCAGTGGGGTCACACCGAGAGGCTCTACAGGCTTTACGGAAACAATCCACTGTGGCTGTCGTCTGACGGACTTCACAAGACGCGCACGAAAGCGCTCACCGATGCGCTGCTGGCCGCCAACGCCGACGGAATGCGGATGGCCGACTATCCCATCGGTCCTCTCGCGACGGCAATCGCCGCCGTCAAGCAGTCAGAGAAACCGACGGCTGAACAGCTGGCGACTGTGGATGTCATACTGACCGCATCGTTCGTCGCGCTCGGCGAAGATCTTCTCACTGGCCAGATCGATCCACGGACTATTTCCCAGAGCTGGCACGTCGATCCGGAAGAAGAGAACGTCGACAGCGCGCTCGTTCGCAATCTTCGGTTCGAGGCGCTGGACAAGGCGCTCGCCACAATGCGGCCGACGGATGCGGACTACGCGGGCCTGAGCCGCGAGCTCCAGCGTTACCGACGCATTGTCGCGAAGGGCGGATGGCAGCCGATTCCCGCGACGAAGAACGTCAGGCCCGGCGAATCCGCGAGTCCCGCCGTACTCGCGGCGGTACGGAGTCGGCTTGCCGCCGAGGGAATAGTCCCGGCGTCGGGGCCGGCGACGTCATCGATCTTGCCCTCGCGCCAGGCGCCGGCGGGCGCGAGTGCCGGTGTCTACGATGCGGCGCTCGCGGCTGCAGTCGCGCTCTACCAATCGCGGCACGCAATCAACGTCGACAGCGCGCTCGGGAAAGAAACCATCGAGTCGATGAACGTTCCCGCCGCCTTCCGTCTTGGGGAGATCGCGGCGAACATGGAGCGCTTCCGGTGGCTGCCCCGCAGCTTCGGATCGCGGTACGTGTTCGTGAACGTTCCCGCGTTCAGGCTCGAGGCCTACGACGGGGGAAAGAAAACCCTCGAGATGAGGGTGATCGTCGGCCAGGAGTACGAGGACCGGGCGACGCCGGTGTTCGCCGACTCGATGGAGACAGTGGTGTTCCGGCCATACTGGAACATCACGCCCAACATCGCGGCAAAGGAGATTTTTCCGAAAGGACCGGCTTACTGGGCGAAGGAGAACATGGAGACCTACCGCGAAGGCGGAGCGCTCCGGATCCGGCAGCGTCCCGGTCCCAAGAACGCGCTCGGGTTCGTCAAGTTCCTGTTCCCGAACGATTACAACATCTATCTCCACGACACGCCGAATCGGGAGCTGTTCAAGGAGGATGTCCGCGCCTTCAGCCACGGCTGCATCAGGGTCGAGAAGCCCGAAGAGCTCGCACAGTGGGTGCTGGGCTGGGACGCCGCCAAGGTCAGCGAGTGGATGGGTAACTCACCCGACAACCGGCACGTAAAAGTTCCGGAGAAGATCCCGGTATACATCGCGTACTTCACCGCCTACATCAACAACAATCAGCTCCATTTCGGCAACGATCTCTACAGCCGGAACGACAAGCTCGTGCCCGAGGTCATGCCGGGGGCGATGCCCAGCAAGGAAGTCGTGGATGCAGTGCAGGCGCTCCGTAGAATCGCGGACGCGTGATCGAGAGCGGTCGAAGCTCTGCCGTAGACCCTTACCTTGGAACCGATGTTGCTTTCATTAGCGGAAGAGCACTGAGACGGACGAGAACTGAGGGAGGCTACATGAAGCATGTGATTCACACGCGAGCATTGGTGCTTGCCACGGTAGCGTTGTTGTTCACACCGGGTCTGGTGCTAGGCCAGGGGCGGCCAATCACCCCCGGACAGCCGATCGCGACGCCGGAGCCTGTCACGTCAAACGACCTCGAGCGCCCTCAAACGCGCCGCAGCACGGCGCTCAGGTGGATTCCGCTCGAGATTCCCGATTTCCCTCCGGGAGCCCTCGTGTCGGTCGTCCATGGAGATCCCAATGTGCGAAATCGCGACTTCGTCATTCGCATTCGCTTCCCCGCCGGTTATCGCTTCCCCCCTAGCTGGCACGAGGAGAGCGAGCACATCACGGTGCTTCAGGGCAGCTTCCTGTTCGCGATGGGAGACGAGGCCGACGAGAGCGAGCTACAGAGATACGGCCCCGGAGACTTCGTCTTTGCGCCGGCCGGAGCTGCGCACTATGGCGGAGCCAGGGTCACGACTGTGATCCAGGTGCATGGCACCGGGCCGTTCCGGATGAATATGGGGGCTTCACCGATCAGGTGAACGGGTCCGGCGACCTGCTGTGATCCCAGCGTTCCTTTTGAGTTATGAGTTCACCGTTATTGAGTCTTCCGTTTTTGCGTTTGCGTTTAGCGCGTCGTAACTCAAAAACGGATAACGCAACGACGGTAAACTCAAAACCCAAAAAGTGACGCATTCCGCCCCTGGTTGACCCCCCCTCCCTCGTCCGCTCTGAGGCCCTCTGCTGCAGGGGGTGGCAACCCTGGGCGCTGCGCTGCTCTTCCGGAACCCTTTTTTTCATTTCCGGTGTATACCTCGATACTCGGGTTCCGAGATGCGTAGATCTCACCAGTTAGCGGACCGCGGAAATGCTCGAATTTCGACCAAACGAGGGGCTTGAAGCTACCCGCCGGAGGATTGCTGAACGGGTCCGCCCGGTGTGCGCCGACATGCCCGAAGAAGAATTCGAGACGATGGTCACTCGCATGGCCCTGATCGAGTGGAAGCACGCCCAGGAGGCTACCCCCACCAGCCGAATGGCCGGCTGAGCCGGAATCAACCAGGGTCGCAGGCGAGGCGACCCGAATGGCTGGCCCACATTTCGCCTAAATGACT
>DASTTD010000246.1:0-3679 GCA_035760325.1 Gemmatimonadaceae bacterium | reverse complement strand
GATCTGGTCCCCCGTCGTCAAATACTTCGCATCTCTTCCCACCGCGTACAGCCGCGACGAAGTGTACCGGCGCTATAAAGCGGCGCGGGAGGCGTCCGTCGACCTGCTCATCAGGCTCGCCCCCGACATCAGGCGTCTGCTGACTTCCGAGCAGCGCCGGAAGCTGCCATCCAACATTGCCAGCTTCATCGACACCCGGTATCTCGCGTCGATTCGGTCGGGAACCGCCGGCGGCGCGGCGGGTGGTATGATGCTGCCTGGCGGAGTCATGATGATGCCGGGCGGTGGACCCGGTGGCGCACGCGAGACGGTCATCATCAGACACTGATTCATTCTCATCAAGCTCACGACACTCGAATCGAGACAGACATGAAGAACAGCTCGTACGTCATTGGCGCGGGGCTTTCGCTCCTGGCCGTTACGTCAGCGCCGAGTGCGCAGCAGCAGGCGGTTCGGCAGCTCGCGCCCGCAACCACCGCCACGACTGAAAAGCTCGGCGCTGTCTCGGCCGTCCGTCATCTGTCCGACGGGCGGGTGCTCGTCAACGACATCATCGGGCGCAGGGTGCTTCTCTTCGATTCGACTCTCAGGAGTTTCACGGTCGTCGCTGATACCACCAGCGCAACGGGCAACGCATATGGCGCGCGCCCGGGCGGCCTCATCGCTTTCCACGGTGATTCGACTCTGTTCGTGGATCCCGCATCGCTGTCGATGCTGGTAATCGATGGAAACGGGAAAATAGCTCGCGTGATGTCGGCGCCACGCGCCAGCGATGCCGGCTTCCTCGTCGGCGGACCGTTCGGAACACCGGGTTTCGATCCCCAGGGAAGAATCATTTACCGCGCGCCGCCGCGAATCGCCTTTGGCGGCCTGCGCCGAGGACCCGGTGCGGCGAGTGGAGGGACGCGCGAAGCTTTGACCCCACCGGTGATTCCGGACTCCGCGCCTCTCGTTCGCGTCGACCTCGCCACGCGTAAGGTCGATACGCTCGCGTTCTTCAGGACGCCACAGGTTCGGATGAACGTCAATCACGACGCGGACGGCGGCATTCGCGTGATGCCGACCGTGAATCCTCTGCCCGTGATCGACGACTGGGGCATTCTGCCCGACGGAACGGTCGCGCTCGTACGCGGCAAGGACTATCACATCGACTGGATCACGCCCGAGAAGACGATGACCTCATCGGCGAAGATCCCGTTCCAGTGGGAGCGGCTGTCGGACGACGCCAAGGTTGCCTACATCGACTCGACTCGAAAGGCGTTCGAGGCCGCGCGCGCCCGTGGCGATCTGTCGGGAATGTTCGGCGGAGCGTTCGGTGGTGCCCCGATGATGAGGATGCAGACTCAGGGCGCACCGGGTCAGGCGGCGGGAGCTGCTCCCGGCGGGGCGACCACGACGACTACCGTCACGGCGGGTACGAACACCACCGTTACGGCAGGTCCTGGCGGACCGTTGGGCGGCCGGCTCCCGAATCTCACGTTCGTCGAGCCCAGCGAGCTGCCCGACTACAAGCCGCCATTCTCCGGCAACGCCACGCGTGTCGACACGGAGGGAAACCTCTGGATCCGAACGACGCGCAATCTGAACGGGTTGCCGGTCTACGACGTGATCAACCGCAAGGGTGAGCTCGTCGATCAAGTGCAGCTGCCCGTTGGCCGGGTCATCACCGGGTTCGGCGCGGGTGGCGTCGTGTACCTCGGGTTCCGCGATGGAGACGTCGCGCGGTTGGAGAAAGCTCGAATCCGGTAGGCAGTGAAGCGGCAGCTGAATACGATGTCCGCCAATCGCAGTCCAATCATCCTAACCAGCAACGCGATTATCTCTCCAGTTCCTTCATCCTCCGAATTGCAATCCGAATCGGAATGAACGTAGCCGCAAGGCAGACTATCGCCGCGCCCCCGAAACCGATCCATAGCCCCGCGGCCGACGGGTTCTCCTTCGCCACCTGCGTGGCGACGTACTCGTACACCGGCCGCGCCTCCAGCACGATCACGATGCCGATCAGCGCGACCGACGCCATCATCAGCACCAGGCCGCCGAACGACGTCGGTATCTGTGCGGCGTTCTCGGTGTTGAACTTCGGAAACATGGCGCCGAAGCCGAGCGCGAGTCCGGCGATCGCGAACGTCATCATGGTGATGGTGAAAACCGACACCGCCATCATGAATCCGCTCACCTCCAGCAGAATCCCCGTCGCGAACACGAGCACCAGCGCGAGCACGAGAAGTGGCAGCGTTCCCACCCAGAACTTGGACCACAGCAGCTGACGCATCTCGAGCGGGCTCGACCGCAGCAGCCACAGCGTTCGCCCCTCGAGGCTGATGCCCGGGAAGATGAACCGCGCGGAGATCGACGCCAGCACGAAACCGGCGAGGATCAGGTTCACGAACGGAATGACGTTCTGAAGGAAGAACGTGATTCCTTCGCCGCGCAGCGGCAGGAACTTGATGTTGAACACGTACACGACGACGAGCACCGCGAGCAGGATCAGCTGCGACCACTGCGTGGTGTCGCGGAAGAAGAGCCGCATCTCCTTGAGCACCAGCTCGCGGCGCATCACTCCCCACGGGGTGAGCACGCGGGAGACGAGCCTGCCGAACGGTCCATTCCGAACCCAGCGTTCTCCGCTTTCCTGTGATTTGCTGAAGCCACGCATGTAAAGCCAGCGGTGGAGCAGCGCGCCGAACACGACGGCGACGGCCGCCGTCGACCATATGAGATAGAAGGGAAGTATCTCCGGGTCGTCCCGGAGCCAGCTCATGATTCCCTGCGCCGCCCACTCGCTCGGCATCCACGACGACGTCGGCGTCCGGAGCAGCGAGATGAACTCGACGAGCGAGCGAAAACCTTCCGGCCGCGCGAGCCGCTCGGGCCGTACCAGCCTGAACAGCAGCACGACGCCGGCGGCCGCAAGCACGGCGATGACGCTCAGAATGTCGCGCGTGCGGCGCGCGGGAAAGATGTTGACCAGGAGCAGCGTGAGAGCGCTCCCGAGCGCGGCAGGGATGAACAGCATCGGCAGCACCGCCGCGGCCGCAACCAGCGGATACAGGAAGCCGCCGTCATAGCTGATTCCGTACGCGGTGAGGACGGGGGTCGTGATCAGAACGACCATCCAGCTGGAGTGAACGGTGGTCTCCATCAGCTTCGCGCCGTACAGCCGCAGCCAGTCGACCGGGCCGGCAACCATGAGGTCCAGATCCTTGGCAAGAAAAAAAGTCGAGAGCGCCGTCACGACGTTCGACAGGATCAGAATCCCGAGCAGGCTGAGGAACGTGATCCCGAGCAGCTTGGCGGCGAGCAGTGCGCCTATCTCCGGAATCCCCCGGAAGTACCTGAGCAATCTGTAAAGCAGCCCGAAGACGGCGAACCAGAACGCTCCGCCGATCGCGGTGAACAGAATCAGCCGCCCGATGCGATTCTCGGTCTGACCAAGCGGCCTGGCCCGCGCGGAGAGCCACTTGGGCGACAGCAGGTGCCACATTGACGCCGTGCTCCTCAGATCCACCAGCGGCTGTGGACCCGAAATCGAAATCGCGAGGTCGCTAGGCATCGAGCACCTCCATCGCGTCGCGAGCGGCCGTCTCGCCGGTAAGTCTCAGGAAGATTTCTTCGAGTCCCGCTCCCGCCGCATCGGAGCGAAGCTCGCTCAGCTTTCCGACCGCGCGGATCTTTCCCT
>DASTTD010000245.1:0-3082 GCA_035760325.1 Gemmatimonadaceae bacterium | reverse complement strand
GGCGGCATCGAGGTTCACGCCCGCGTCGGTCAGAACCTGCGCGGCGATTCCCTTCTCCTCGCGCAGCAGCCCGAGCAGGAGGTGCTCGGTTCCGACGTAGCCGTGGCTCAGGTCGCGAGCTTCGCCCATGGCGAGCTCGAGCACTTTCTTGGCGCGGGATGTATAGGGAAGGTCAGGGCCAGTGGCGGCGGCTGCTTTTCCTTTCTTGACCGTCTCCTCGATCTTCTGCTGAATCTCGTCGAGGTCGACGCTCAGGTTCTGCAGCACCGCGGCAGCGACTCCCTCGCCCTCGCGGATCAGTCCAAGGAGGATGTGCTCCGTGCCGACGTACTCGTGATGAAGGCGTGCCGCCTCCTCACGTGCCATGGCCAGAACCTTTCGAACTCGCTCCGTGAAGTTATACCCGTTCATTCCGCTAACCTCTTATACGGCCTCGGTCGCCAGCGTTTCCCGCACGTATCGAGCGCGCGCGATATTCGCTTCGCTGTCCGTCAGCGCTCTCCCCTCGGTATGTCCGAGGTGCGCCAACTGACTGAAAATCAGGAGCTTGTTGAGGGTATATACACTGAGACCGCTTATCAGTTTCAAACCGACAGCCAGTCGCACGCCGCTCAGGTAGTTCATCGCTTCATCGAAGCTCAAGCTGCGTGCATAGCGAAGCGTACCGAATGCCCGCCACAACTTGTCTTCCATAATATAACCCGCATCGCGCAACAGTACCCGTCGCGCTTCTTCTTCGCGCTCGATTACATGTCTAATGACGCGCACCAGGTAATCAAGCAACTCACCCTCTGAACGGCCGAGGGTCGTCTGGTTGGAAATCTGGAAGAAGTTGCCCACCACCTCACTGCCCTCACCGTACATGCCGCGGTAGGTCAGCCCGACCTGCTGCAGACCCGCCAGGACCTTTCCGATCTCCTTGGTCAGGACCAGGCCCGGAAGGTGAATGAGGACCGAGGCCCGGAGCCCGGTGCCGACGTTCGTAGGACAGGCGGTCAGGTAGCCGAATTCCTGGTGAAAGGCGTAGGGGACGCGATTCCCGAGCTCCGCGTCGAGGCGCTCCACCACCCCGAAGGCATCAGCCACGTGGAAACCCGAATGCAGGGCCTGGATTCGCAGGTGGTCTTCCTCGTTCACCATGATTCCCACGCCGCGAGACAGGTACACCGCCGCGCCCGTACGCACGGGCTGATCATTGAGGCCAGCCAGCTCCTTGCTGACCAGGTGGCGCTCGTGAAGCAGAAGGCGGTCATCCGCCGAAAGCTCGTCGACGCGGACCAGGACCCCGTCTTCGATGGAATGCAGGCTCGCGAACGCTTCGCGCACCTGCGTCAGGATGCGAAGCCGCTCGCCGTCCCGGGCACGGGGGGTGAAGGCATAACCCTCGAGATTTCTCGCCAGCCGTATCCTGGTCGAGATGACGATATCCGCATGCTCGCCCGAGGCATCCAGCCAGGCAGCGCCGCCGTCGGGGAGGAGAGACAGGTCGAGCATCACTCGATCCCGCGGAGCTTGTCGCGAATGTCCGCGGCGAGCTCGAACTGCTCAGCTTCGACGGCGCGCTTCAGCCGGTCACGGAGCTCGGTCGCGCTCGACACGTGAGGGAGCGCGGAGGGAAGCGGCGCCACGTAGCGCCGCCCGATGTGGCGGGAATTGCCGTGTACGCGCCGGAGAAGATCGCGGAGGCTCGCCTCGAAGGTCTCGTAGCAATGCGCGCAGCCCAAACGGCCCGTGGCCCGGAAGTCGGCGAGCGTTCCCGAACAGAACTGACAGTGCGCGGCTTCGCCCTTGGCGCCCGGCATCTGCTCGTGAATCGTCTGGAGAAAATTGTTGATCTGTGGCTTGGCGGCGTTGATCGTCGTCTCGACGCCACGCTCCGCTGCGCATTTCTCGCACAAATGCAGCTGCCTGACTCCGCTCCCCTGGATCTCGGTGAGCTGAATCACGGCTTCGCCTTCCTTGCACAGATCGCACACCATCTATACGACGACCTCGTCTACAACGGTCTCGGTCAGCCGGCCACCCTCGAGCAGCAGCACCCTGTTGGCTCGCGCGGCGAGACTCCGGTTATGAGTTACGACGACCATCCCGATCTCCAGGTCATTCACGACGGCGCTGAGCAGCTCGTGGAGCAGCTCCCCGTTGGGGCGGTCGAGATTACCAGACGGCTCGTCCGCCAGCAGAATGCGCGGATCCATCGCCAGTGCCCGCGCCACCGCCGTGCGCTGCTGCTCGCCCCCGGAAAGCTCGGCGGGCCTGTGCGTCATGCGCCCGCTCAGGCCGACGCGAGCCAGCAGCTCAGCCGCGCGGCCCCGCGCTTCGTCCTCGGTTTTGCCACCGATCCGCAATGGCATCATCACGTTTTCCAGTGCCGAAAACTCCCGCAACAGGTGATGAAATTGAAACACGAAACCAACAGTGCGGTTCCGCAGAAGTCCGAGCTGCGCCTCGTCACGGCCGTGTACGGGCTCGCCGCCGATGACGACGTACCCGCGCGAGGGTTTGTCGAGCGCTCCGAGAACGTGGAGAAGGGTGCTCTTCCCCGCACCGCTTGCACCGACGATCGCAACCATCTCCCGGCGCTGAACCGCCAGGTCGACGCCGGTCAGCACATTGATGACGTTGCCGTCGCCGCCGACGTAGGTCTTGTGGAGGTCGTGCGCCTCCAGAACGGGAGTCGTCATTCGTGTCGTATCGCCTCGAGCGGAAACAGCCGCGACGCCTGAATCGACGGATAGAGAGTGGCGATCGCGGCTATCGCGATGCTGGCGAGAACGATCATTACCACGTCCTCGGGCTGCGTCGCCACCGGCAGGTGATCGATGAAATAAACCTGCGGATCGAGCCTGATGAACTTGTACTTGTCGAGACCGATCGCGGCGCCGAATCCAATGATCAGTCCAAGAACCGTGCCGACCACACCAATGACGACGCCCTGGGCGAAGAAGATCCGTCGTATTGATTTCGCCGGCATCCCCATCGCCTTGAGGATCCCGATCTCCTTCGTCTTGTCGGCGACGACCATCGTGAGTGTGCTCACGATGTTGAACGCCGCGACGAGAACGATCAGGAGCAGGATCAC
>DASTTD010000244.1:0-5232 GCA_035760325.1 Gemmatimonadaceae bacterium | reverse complement strand
CGCTCGAGCAGCCAGACGACGGTTGCCATGACCTTGTCGCGCGGGTGGCCGGGCAGGGCGACATCGTGCTCGACGCGCTCACGGATTTTCTGGATCACGTTGGCGAGCGCGAACATCCGCTCGAACTTGGTCCCATCGCGGTGTTGCCGGAAACTGATATGATAGCGGTACTGCTTGCGGCCGCGGCCGTCGCGCGCGGTCACCTGCAGGTGACCGTCCTCGTGCGGACAAATCCACACATCGGTCCACGCCGGCGGAATCACCAGAGAGCGAAACCGCGCGATCAGCGCGCGCTCCCGAATGACCCGGCCATCGGGGTCTACGTACTTGAACCCGCGGCCGTGCCGGTGCCGACGTATTCCCGGCATGGCATCGGTGACGTAACGCAGACCCGCCGCGTGGGCGGAGCCGACGTATTCTTTTGTGACGGTTGATGCCAACATGGCCTCCGCGAGCTCGCGCGCCGGGTCATTAGCGTCCCGCGAAACAGACGAACGGGGTTCGCGATATGGACGCCAGAAAAGCCGCCCGGCAACGCATTTTTGGGGGTCGCTTCGGTTGGGTGCGGCTAGGCGCGTCCAGAGGGCCGATATGGGGCCCCAGCGCGAATTTCCCGATTCAGCCCTGGGCAGCGATGGGGAGGGTGAAGTAGAACGTGCTGCCAAGACCAACGCTGCTTTCCACCCAGATCCGGCCCTTATGCGCCTCGACGATGCCTTTGGCGATCGCCAGCCCGAGCCCTATTCCGCGCCGGTCGGACGCCTTGGCCTGCCAGAATCGCCCGAAAATGTGAGGCAGCTGCTCCGCCGGAATGCCGGGCCCTGTATCGATCACCGCAAACCGGACCTCGCCATCCACCCGCTCCGCCGCGATCGAGATCAGCCCCTCGCGAGGCGTGAACTTCACCGCGTTCCCGACCAGGTTGGAGAGGACCTGACTGATTCTCGACGCGTCTGCCATGACGCTGGGCAGATCAGGAATGAGGTGCGATTCGATGCGGATCGAGCTGCCAGCCGCCAGTGGCCTCAGCATTTCGACCGTATCGCAGACGAGCGAGTTCACCGATTCCGGCTTGGGGTCGAGCCATAGCTGCCCCGATTCCATCCGCTTCACCTCCAGCAGATCCTGGATCATCCGGTTCATCCGGTCCGCCGCGCGGCGGACGATCTCGACCTGGCGGCGCTCCTGTGGCCGGTCGGGCGACGCCGACTCCAGCATCAAGCCGGCGGCCATCATCACCGTATTGAGCGGATTCCGTAAATCGTGAGCCACCACGGCCAGTATCTCGTCGCGGGCTCGTGTCGCCTGCTGCGCTTCGTGAAAGAGCTGTGCGTGCTCGACGACCAGAGCCGCGCGCCGCGCCAGGTCGGCCGCCAATGCTACGTCCGCCATGTCGTAGCGCCTGCCGGAGCTGGACGTCGCCAATGTCAGTACGCCCAGCAGCTTCTCCGAGGTCGTGAGCGGAACGCAGATGAAAGACTTCGGTGCGAGCGCACGGACCGTCTGCCGCTGAGCCTCATGGACGAACGACGCATCGATGAGCTCGGGCGTGATCTCCACTTCGAGCACCGGCCGACCCGTCGTAATTACACGCATCACCGGGTGACTGTCCGTGAAAACCGATCTCGGGAATCTCGCCATCTCGTTCACGAGCTGCGTCTTGGACTTGTCGACGTGGGCTTCGCCGATCCGATTGAAATCGTCGCCGTCGAGCATGTCGAGAGCGCAGTAGTCCGCCAGCGCCGGCACCGTCAGTCGCACGAGCGCCGCGAGCGTGGTCTGATAGTCGAACGACGCACTGAGTACCCGGCTCGCCTCCGACAGCAGGGCCGCGCGTTTTTCGGAGTTCTCCGCCTCGGCGCGCGCCGCCTGCTCGAGGACGAGGGAGTGCGCCTGCTCCTCGGCGCGCCGCCGGGCGGTCACATCACGGAAGCTCCACACGCGCCCGACACTCCTGCCATCGATTCGCTGCGGCTGTGAGTACCGCTCGAAGACCCGACCATCCGTGAGCTCGAGGACATCGTAGCTGGCGAGGTCGGGCTGATCATAGAGCTCGCGTACCTTGGCGAGGAATTCCTGGGGATGCGCCAGCTTCTCGAGGGCAGCCGCGATTGCCTCCTCGTCTTCGCCCGACTCCAACAGCTCCGGAGGAATGCCCCACATCTCGGCCACGCGCTTGTTGTAGCTGATGATCCTGCCGTTGAGATCCACCACCAGCAGCCCATCGGCCGTTGATTCGAGCGTCGCCTGCAGCAATGAGAGCGACTTCCTCGCTTCGGCCTCCGCGCTGCGCCGTTCGGTCACGTCCTGAACGAAGCCAACGAGGTAAACCGGATCGCCGCTGTCCGCGCGGACGGTAGTCACCGTCCAGTGCACCCAGACGACGTTTCCATCCTTGCGGATGAATCTCTTTTCGATGCTGCAGCCCGCGAGTCCGCCGCGCCGCGAACGGGTGATGAGCTCGCGGCCCGCCGCGACGTCGTCCGGATGCGTGAAGTCCTCGACCCGCATCTTCATGATTTCTTCGCGCGAATATCCGGTGATCTCGCAAAAACGCTGATTCACGGAAATCCATTCCTCAGCGAGCGTGAGGTGCGCGATCCCGATCGCTGCCTGCTCATATGTGGCGAGCAGCAGGTGCCCGACGCCGCCGAGCGGAACGGCGTATTCAGCCGTCCAGCCGGGTGCCGCCGGCGCGGACGTGAATTTCTCAGCGCTGGAAATCGCGCGAGTCGGCATCGGTGCTCTTTCGGGGCTCAACCCCTGGATCTCGTTGCTGGGCCTGGTCACGAACTTAATGTCGCATCCCGTCATACTCAGGAACAGGCGAGATTTGGCCAGGGCTACGCCGCCACCCGGCTGCTTCGGCACCGTGGCAGCGAGAACCCGCCATTTTCAGGACTTCACGAGGCAGGTAACCAGTCATGACAGCGAGAGAGCAAAAACCCGAGACGTCCGAGCACCTGCCGTATTACGGCCGGTACATAGCGCTCGTTCCGGCAGGTGACGTGATCACCACCCTGGAAGCGCAAATGCGCGATTCACAGGCGCTCCTGGCTGAAATCCCTCCCGACGTGGCTACCTATCGGTACGCACCGGACAAATGGAGCCTGAACGAGATGGTCGGACACGTCATCGATACGGAACGGATCATGTCGGTGCGCGCCCTCAGATTCGCGCGAGCCGACGCCTCACCCCTCCCGGGGTTCGAGCAGGACGACTACGTGCGCGGCGCGTCGTTCGATGCCTATCCGCTTGCCGACCTGGCCGCGGAGCTGGAGGCGGTTCGCCGCTCGACATTATTTCTCTTCCGCCACCTGCGCGAGGAAGCCTGGATGCGGCGCGGCACCGCCAACAACGCCGAGGTGACCGTTCGCGCGCTCGCGTACATCATCGCGGGGCACGAGCTCCACCACCGGGAGATCCTGCGCACGCGATACCTCTAGCACTGGTTTGATGCCTCACTCGTGAAACGGGTCGAGGTGATGAGTGTTCAGCGGTGTGAACGCTCAGAGGGTGCTGCAGCTCCGCGGGTCCCCCGACTCCATCCCGCGCTTGAACCACTCGGTGCGCTGCGCCGCCGAACCGTGCGTGAAGGAGTCCACGTTCACCTGCCCGGTGGCGCGCTGCTGAATCCGGTCGTCCCCGACCGCCGCCGCGGCACCCAGTGCTTCCTCCACGTCCCCGGGCTCGAGCATCCCGCGCTGACTGGTGGAATTCGCCCAGACTCCCGCATAACAATCCGCCTGGAGCTCCAGACGCACCGACAGCTCGTTGGCCTGGGCCGGATTCGACTCCTGACCCTGTCGCACCCGCGCATCAGTCCCGAGCACGTGCTGAACGTGGTGGCCGAGCTCGTGGGCGAGAACGTAAGCGTGAGCGAAGTCCGAGGTTCCCGAAACCTTGCCGCGTTCCACCTGCCCGGGCGCGCCCAGTTTCTTCCTCAGCTCGTCGTAGAAACCAAGATCGAGATAGACGCGTTCGTCGAGCGGACAGTAGAACGGGCCCATTGCCGCTTGAGCCGGGCCGCATCCGGAGTTGGTGGAGTTGCGAAAAATTGCCAGTCTCGCCGGCCGGTAGGGAGTGCCGTATCTGGGAAGCTTCTCGGCCCAGGTATTCTGAACGTCGTCCAGCAGGAACGACATGAACTGGATCGCGGGCTCTTCTGCCGCTGAATCAGCGGCGGTCATCGCGCTGCCGCCACCGCCCATGCCCGGATCGACACCGAGGTCGGTGAAAAGGTTTCGTCCGAACAGCAGACTCAGCGCGAGTACGACGACCGTTCCGCCGATTCCGAGACCCCTGCCCATGCCCCCGCCGGAGCGGCGGTCTTCGAGATTACTGCTGCGACCACCGGGCGTCCACCTCATTCAGCATCCCCCGAAAAGTTGTTCCGCTCGGACGGGCTGAAAGCAAGAAACCCGCCGCGGTATTCTAGGACGCGATGTCTACGGGCTCGTTCAGAGCTGCCTGCACGGCCGTTCTCAAGCCGGCGGGCGTAAACGGTTTCTGGAGGAAATGGGTTTTGGCCGTCCTGATACCGCGGCGCAAAATCTCGTTGTCGGTGTAGCCAGACATGAAGAGGACCTTGATGTGCGGACTCAGCTCGCTGAGCTCCGCCACGAGTCCGCGACCTCCCAGCGTGGGCATTTCGACATCGGTCAATACGAGATCGATTTCGCCTACTTCGCCTGCCGCTACGCGTAGCGCCTCGGCGCCGTCGGCTGCTTCGAGGACACGGTACCCCGCCTCGGAGAGAATCCGCTGCGTCAGCTTTCTCAGAGCCTTCTCGTCATCGACGAGCAGTATCGTCTGAGATCCGATGACCTTTTCGGGGCGGCGCGTGGAATGCTCCGGTCGGGGCGCGTCCTCCGGATCGTCGCCGACCGGAAGGCTGGGGAACGCCGGCGTCTTTCCATCCAACCCCGTCGGCTGCGGAAAAGCCCGGCGGCTCGAGACGAGCAGTTGCCTGGCGAGGGCTTCGGCTCGGACCGCGGCGTCGATTATGTCCTGTGTTTCGACGAATGAGAGCCCGTTGCGCGCGAGCTCGGGCTGGAGCAGCTCGGCGTTCATCCGAACGACCGTCAGCATGTTGTTCAGCTCGTGCGCGGAGCGGCCCGCGAGCTCGGCGAACCGCTTCAGCTCGTCGGTGGCCAGCGCCAGGGAATCCTCCGGTGACCGCGAAGCGGTTAGATCCTCGATCGAGAGGAGAATGCTCTGGTCGCCGGCGCG
>DASTTD010000243.1:0-4030 GCA_035760325.1 Gemmatimonadaceae bacterium | reverse complement strand
GGTTCCGGCGGCCAGTCCGCCGGCTCATGGAGATTCGGAAGGCGAAACATCGTCCAGTTCGTCATCGGCCGGCGCTGCCGTAGATCCATCGCAACCTTTTTCAGCCGAACACGTGGAGAGGCAGGCGTACCTCGCTGAGGGAGGCGTCGCTCCGCGCTATCCGCATTCCCTTCGCGCGGCGGGAATCGAGGGGCAGGTGACTGCGCTCTTCGTTGTGAGCGAAGCCGGCCGAGTGGAGCCGGGAACCCTGCGGTTCACCCGCTCCGACAACCCTCTTTTTGAAGCAGCAGTGAAAGATGCCCTGGAAAGAATGCGTTTCATCCCCGCCGAAGTCGGGGGCAGGAAGGTTCGGCAGCTGGTGCAAATGCCGTTCGTGTTCAGGCTGGCTTCAACGGAAA
The DNA here is from genome assembly GCA_035760325.1 of Gemmatimonadaceae bacterium. Taxonomy (GTDB): domain Bacteria; phylum Gemmatimonadota; class Gemmatimonadetes; order Gemmatimonadales; family Gemmatimonadaceae; genus UBA4720. The sequence goes on along the minus strand of DASTTD010000243.1, from coordinate 3,632 downwards.
AACGGTAAACGCAACAACGGCAAACTCAAAACGCAAAAAGCGCCCTTCCGGGCACCGAGGGGCTAGCCCGCCGCGATTTCATTGATTCTTAATCTTCCACCCTATTCCCTCGGCTTACCGTTGGGAACAGGTTTCATGCACACCTCCAACCGGGTGACGAATGTTCAACCAACTGTTAGAGTCGAAAGCGAAGCGACAGGGGCTGGCCGGTGGTACCGTGTTCAGCGTCATCCTGCACACCATCCTCATCGCCGGCGCGGTGTACGCCACGGCGACAGCGGGAGTGAAAGAAGAAAAGACGAAAGCTGAGAAGATCCAGTTCGTCGAGATGAAGAAGGAGCCGCCTCCGCCGAAGGAAGTTGCGCCTCCGCCGAAGGAAGTCATCGTCCGGCCGCCACCGCCGAAGGGCTTCCAGGTGCTTCGCGCTCCGGTCAGGATCGACATCAAGATCCCCGAGATCGACCTGTCGAAGGCGGTCACCAACGAAGCTGACTTCAGCGGAAAGGGCGTGAAGGGCGGCGTCGGCACCGGCGTCGTCGGTGGAACGGGACCGGTAGTCACCGATCAGACCTACTTCGAGTTCCAGGTAGAGCGTCCCGCCTCGATGATGGACAACAGCCCGAAGCCGAAATATCCAGCCGTGCTCGAGAGCTCCGGCATTCCCGGCGAGGTTCAGGCACAGTTTGTGGTGATGTCAACGGGCAGGGCTGATATGTCCAGCTTCAAGGTGCTCAAGTCCACGAACGAGCTTTTTGCCCAGGCGGTGAAGAACGTACTTCCGCGGATGCGCTTCAGCCCGGCGCAGATCGGCGGCAAGCCCGTGAACCAGCTCGTCCAGCAGTCGTTCCAGTTCGCCGTACCGCGATAACAAACCTACCGGAGTAACAACAAATGGAACTGTCACTACTCGAGATCTACAACCTGATGGGAAACTTCGCCAAGGGGATCGTCTATACCCTTGCGATCATGTCCGTCTGGACCCTCTCCATCGCTATCAAGAAGTGGTGGGACCTGCGGCAGGCGCAGCGCGAGACGCGCAAGTTCGCCCCCGAGTTCTCGCAGTTCCTCGAGGAAGACAACCTGGGAGAAGCGGTCGTTCTCGCCGACAAGTACAAGAAGTCGCACGTCGCGAGGGTGCTCGGCGGCGCGCTCACTGAAATCCGACCGCTCATTCAGGACGGCTCCGTCACTGTTGGCGACATCAACACCTCCGAGCGCGCGGTCGAGCGCGAGATGCTGATGACGATTACCGATCTCAAGCGTGGCCTCGGCGTCATCGCGACGGTCGGCGCGACTGCCCCCTTCGTCGGGCTGCTCGGAACGACGATGGGTATCGTCAACTCGTTTGCCGCAATGGCCGCGTCCGGCTCCGGTGGACTTGCCTCCATCTCGTCCGGTGTTTCCGAAGCTTTGATCACGACCGCGTTCGGTCTCATCGTCGCGATCCCTGCAGTGTGGCTGTTCAACTACTTCCAGGTGAAGATCGACAACCTCACCGCAGAGATGACCTACACGTCGAAGGAAATGATCGATTACATGATCAAGAACGTTTCCCAGGGCGAGTTCGGCCGTTCGCGTTTCACCCGTGAGTTCAACACCACCGCCACGGCGGGTGGTGGCCCGATCTCGCAGTAGGAGGTCCCCTTATGTCGATGGCAACCACCGGCAAGGCGAGCGTCAAGGCGGACATCAACGTGACGCCGATGATTGACGTCATGCTCGTCCTGCTCATCATCTTCATGCTCGTCATCCCGGCCATCACGGCGGGATTCGCGGCGACCCCTCCCAGTGGCACGAATCTGAAGCCGCATCCTGAAGAAGATACGGACCAGGTGCTCGGGATCGACGCTCAAGGTCAGTATTTCCTGAACAAGAAGGCGATACCGAATGAGCAGCTCGGAGAGCTGCTGAAGAACATCTTCGAGACGCGCGAGCAGGACAAGCTGCTCTACATCAAGGCCCACAAGGACCTTGATTACGGCAAGATCCTCGATGCGATGGACATCGCCTCGAAGAACGAGGTACGCGTCACCGGGATGATCACCGATCAGCGGCCGGGAACGGTTTCCGCCGTCGCCGCCGATAATCTTTTCAACCCGCCTCCCGGAGGGTCGAAATAATGGCAATGTCCACTTCCGGCAGCGCGAGCGGCCTACAGAACGAGATCAATGTCACACCGATGATCGACGTGCTGCTCGTCCTTCTCATCATCTTCATGATGGTGATACCGATGTCGCGGAAGGCGATCGATCTGCAGCTGCCGGATCCACGGCCGGACGATTCGCAGCAGGGCCCGCCGCCATCGCAGATCGTGCTCGAGGTTTTGCCCGGCAACGTGTTCAAGATCAACTCAGAACCGGTACCGGCCGCACGGCTTGGTGCCAGACTCAAGGAGATCTACGATCCGCGTCCCGACAAGATCATTTTCGTCAAGGGTGATCCAACCGTGAAGTACTACGAGGTGATCCACGCGATGGACGTCGCGCGCGGTGCCGGCGTCAAGGTGATCGGCGCTACACCCAAGGACGTAAAGTAGCTACCCGTTATCGTCCGCCAGTCGGGCTACCGCTCAGAAAGGAAGAGCGTTGGAAAGGGATCACCGCGTCGATTCTGGTGCACGCGGTGATCCTTTTTCTCATCATCACGCCGATCGTGACATCGTCGGATTTCACGCACGAGCCAACGGTCGGCGGGGGCGGTCCCGGACCCGCGGGGGGCGGCGGTGGTGGATCGGCGGCTGCGTCGTCGCGGCAGGAGCGGCTCGAGTTCATTCGCGTCAGGCCGAGTCCCGCCGCAACGCCGAAGGTGACGACGGCGATTCCGCCCGTGAAGCCCCCCGAGGTGCCGAAGCCCCCCGAGACCGTGGTGACGCCGCAACCTCCGCCGACCTCCGACCCACTACTCACGCCGGCTTCCGGTGAGGGGACAGGCGTGGCGGGCACTCCCGGAGCAGGCCCGGGCACCGGCGGCGGTGTAGGCTCGGGTGTCGGCACCGGCCGTGGCAGCAGCGTCGGCCCCGGCACCGGAGGCGGACCGGGAAAGGATTACCCGCCGACGCTGCGGGATCTGTTCATTCCTCCGCTGCCCGCCCCGAACAGGATCAAGCCGTACCACCTGATCGCGTGGTTCGACGTAGACGAGCGCGGAAACGCATCGCTGATCTCGTTCAATCCCTCGCGGGATGGTGGATACAACCGCAAGCTGACCGAGGTGCTGCGCTCGCTGCGGTTCCGGCCGGGAGTGCGGGCCGATGGTAGCCCGATGAGGGATACTGTTGACGTGCACTTTATTTTCTAGCGCGAAACCGACAGTGGGCGCCGCCGGAACTGCAACGTAGAACTACACAGATGAGAGGGGACAGAAGCGTAGATTTTAGTTGCGAGGGTCTCGCAACTCCAAGCTGTGCTTCTCCTCCCTCAGATCTGTGTCTTTCCCCATTACACGCATCTGTAAAACTCGCTGCCGTTTCCCTAGCAAATTGCCATCTGCCTCGCTAACTTCTGGCGGCCGCGTTCCCGGGACCCACCCGCGCGGAAACCGAGCCCGAGAGGCCGAGCGTTGACAGCCACAGCCACCATCCCCGACGCGACGCCACAGTCGTCGCGCGAGTTCGTCAGAGCGATGACGCTTAC
>DASTTD010000242.1:0-4077 GCA_035760325.1 Gemmatimonadaceae bacterium | reverse complement strand
CCGTACGTACTCGCGCGGCGAAGTCATCTTCATCGGGAACTTGTCGAACGCAGGCTGAATTCCCGAATCGAACCCGCGCGCTACTCCGAGCATCAGGGCCGCGAAAGTCTTGTCGAACGGATTCTCCGCGGCTTTCCACTCCGCCTCGAGCGCCTCTTCCGGAACCTGCGTCACCGCGAACTTCTTGCCGAACGCTTCCTCGAACATCCGCACCGCATCCTGCTGACTGATCTCCTCGGGCCCGCCGAACGGAATCGTCGCCTTCGACGCGTGCGGGCTGGTGAGAGATTGCAGCGCCAGCTCCGCTACGTCGGCGACGGCGATGTATCTGATCCTGTGCCGGCCTGAGCCGTACACCCGTGCAGTTCCCGCCGCCGGGTCCGCGAACAGCATCGGCCCCAGCCAGGACTCGAAGAACAGCGACGGATGGAGAATCGTGTAGTCCAGTCCGCTCTTCTTGAGGTGTTCTTCCGCCGATCGCTTGGCACGCGCGAGAGGGGAATCGGGCGAATAGTCGGCATTGAACGACACCAGCACGAATTTCCTTACTCCGGATTTGCGCGCCGCATCGATCAGTGCCTTGTTGCCCTCGCCGTCGGTCGCATCGAAGGAATCCCCTTCCTTCGCGGTGGTGATCGCGGTAACGCCGGTGATGACCGCGTCGACACCCTCGCAAGCGGGGCGGAGCGATGTGGGATCCTTGAGATCGCCGACGATCGTTTCCGCGCCCGCCCTGCGCAGCCGCTCGACGGCGTCGGGATTCGACGTAGCCCGCACCATCGCCCGCACCTTCTCCCCGCGGGCCAGCAGATGCCGCACGATTTCGGATCCCAGAACGCCGGTAGCGCCAGCAACGAGAACCATGTGATTACCCTCCGTGATTGATCCGACGACTCCAAGATGAGGCAGAGTGGGCCGGGGAGCAATTGCGGCGCTGCATGCCGGACGTTCCGAGCTCGCGGAAATACCGTTAACCTAGAACTACACAGATGTGAGGCAACAGAAGCGTAGATGTGAGTTGCGAGACTTCTCGCAACTCGAAGCTGTGCTTCTGTTCCCTCACATCTGTGTAGTTCTAAGTTGACTTTCCTTCAGAGGTCGGCGCGATTGCTGCAGGTCAGGCGTTCCCCCATTCCGCGAATCGCTCTTATGGCTCTCACCCTGATCTCGCCGGCGTTCTCCTCTAACGGCTCGATCCCATCCAAGTACACCTGCGAGGGCCCCGATCTTTCCCCGCCGCTCGAGTGGTCGGGCGCGCCCGGCAACGTCAAGTCTTTCGCGCTGATCGTCGACGACCCCGATGCGCCCGATCCGGCCGCGCCGAAGACCGTGTACGTGCACTGGGTCGTTTACAACATCCCCGCGGGTACGGCGAAGCTCGCCGAGAACGCGGCGAAAACGGGCTTACCGGGCGATGCGAAGCAGGGGACTAACGACTGGAAGAAGCAGACGTACGGGGGCCCGTGCCCGCCGATCGGCCGGCACCGGTACTTTCACAAGCTCTACGCGCTCGATACCGCGCTTACCGGACTCAACAACCCCACCAAGTCCCAGGTCGAGGCGGCGATGAAGGGGCACATCATCGCGACGGCCGAGTTGATTGGGACCTACCGGAAAGGGGAGTAGCACCTCGTACCCTTTTTTTTTCGCGTCTGGCTTGAATCCCCATTAACCCCAATTCCAGGGCCTTAACTCCTCGGATTGTGACCTCGGGAACCCCCTCAACAGTCTAGGAAGTACAACCAAAAAGTCATTGAAACGGAGGCCCGCATGAGACGATTCCTCGTCGCGGCCACGCTGTTTTTCGCGTCGGCTGCGTCTGCCCAGAAAGCCCACGATCCTTCGGCCCAGCTCCGCGCTGTCCTTCCCGCGAAAGTAGCTGAGCACGTCCTCGCCACCATCGCCGATGCCCGCGCCCGCTCACTTCCCGCCACTGCGCTGGAGCAGCAGGCTCTCAGGCTCGCGCGGAGTGGCGCAATGCCGGCGTACATCGAGAGATCCATCGATCGCCGCGCCAGGAACATGAGGGCAGCGAAGGCCGCTCTCGCGAAACGCGGTCGCAAGCCGACCAATAATGAAGTGGTCGCCGGCGCCGAGCTCCTGGGCAAAGGCGTGAGCGTCAAGCAGGTCAGCACGTGGGCGAAAGCAGCCCCGTCTGGCCGTGATCTCACGGTTCCAATGAACGTCACCGCGAGCCTGATGGATCGCGGACTCAGGTCAGACGCCGCACTGGCGCGGGTTCACGAGCGCATGGTGCAAAGGCACTCTGACCGTCAGCTGATCGCTGATGCGAGAGGCAAGTCGGTCGAGCATCGTCCCCCGACCGCGAACAAGGCGGGTGGGCTTTCGCATCGCCCTGTCACGCCGGGACCAGGCACGAAGCCGGTCACACCCGCCAGGCCGGTTACGCCCGGACGGAATGGGTAACGGTCGCTAACAGTTTAGCGTTAGAGAAACGCCGGTTCCGAAAAGGGGCCGGCGTTTTTGCGCCGATCGAGGGGCCTCGCCACGGACAGAGACCCGTAACGGGTTACCCGCAAGCATTACCCAGAACAGGTAGTTCTTAGTTTGTAGTTCTGTTGCAGTTTGGATTTATCTTATCGTGCACCCGCTGCCGAATCAGATATGCAACTGCGAAAACTCCGCGAGCCCGTCAACGCACTCACCCACTCCATCGGCGCGATTCTCTCGCTCGTTGGACTCGTCGTGCTCCTGTCCGTGGCGATCGGCAATCAGAGTGGCCGGCAGGTCGTCGCGTTCTCCATCTTCGGCGGCAGCCTCGTCGCGATGTACTGCGTGAGCGCGTTCTACCATTCGTTCAACCTCACGGAGCGCGCGCTCGCGCACGTGCGGCGGATCGACCACATGATGATCTACGTTCTCATCGCGGGCACCTACACGCCCGTATGCCTGCTGCTGCTGCCCGAGCGTCTCGGGCTCATGCTTCTCACCGCGGTGTGGGCGCTCGCGACTGTCGGCACAGCTCAGAAGATTTTGTGGATGAACGCGCCGACCTGGACGTCAACCGCCCTCTACCTCGGCATGGGATGGATCGCGATCCTCATCATCAGGCCCCTTCTCGCCGCCGCACCCCTTGCGTTCTTTCTCTGGCTGCTCGCCGGGGGATTGTTCTATAGCCTCGGCGCCGTCGTCTACGCTTTGAAGTGGCCGAGCAGGATCAGGGGGGAGCAGAACCGCGCGTGGGCTTCGCACGAGATCTGGCACCTCTTCGTCATGGCGGGCAGCTTCTCCCACTACTGGGCGATACTCGAGTACGCCTCCGCCGCCACATAGCGGCCTGAAACCAATCACCCGCAACTATCACTCATAACAGGTAGTCGTGAGTTTGCAGTTCTCCGCGGCCGGCATCGAGGCTCTATCTATCCGGCCGGCGTGAGTTCGTCCGGTCCAGAGCGGCGCGCAATCCACGCGCGAGCTTCAGCGCTTCGTCGTTCGCCCAGAAATGCATGAAGAACAATCGCGGGGATTCCGTGAGCAGGTGACTGTGTAAGGCCATGATACTGATGTCGTTGTCTCGCAGCGCGCGGATGACGCGGTTCACCTCGCCGGCGGTCATGACGAAATCGCCGGTAATCGCGGCGCGGCCGTCTCCGGTCGATTGGAAGTTGATGACCGTCGCGAGGCCCATCGATGCCGGCACCGCGTTGCGTGCGTCGCGAATGGTCCCGGCGCGGGGGACGCTGATCTGATAAACGCCGCCGTTGGCGGTACCGGAGCGGCCGATGGCACGGGCGATGGCCGCGGTATCCAGTGCGAGAGCGGGTGGCGGTCCAGCCGCCGTAGTATCCAGCGGTGTCGCCGTACGGCTCAGCGCGGAGCGAATGGTCGCGGCGATCCTGCCCTCGTTTCCGTGCGCGTGGATGTGCAGGTACATCGTGCGGGGAGATTCCAAAAGGACGTGATTGTGCAGAGCTGTCTGCTCGACTCCCCCCTTCTGCAGCTCGCTGATCACGTCGTTCACCTCGGCTTCCAGGAGCACGAGGTCCCCCATGACCATGCTGTGCCCGCCGCCCACGCGCTTGAACGCCACCCACGAGCCCAGAGCAAACGCCGGCT
>DASTTD010000241.1:0-3006 GCA_035760325.1 Gemmatimonadaceae bacterium | reverse complement strand
GATGAGCCCGATGCCTACGGAACGTTCGAAGCGAACGAAGTCGTGGTTTCCACCCAGGTTGGCGGACAGTTGCTCTCGTTCACACCCGTCGAAGGCGCGAGGATTCCCGCCGGCGCGGTCGTCGGCGTCGTCGACACCACGCAGCTCGCGCTCAGCCGGCAGCAGATCGTCGCGCAGCGTGAAGCGACAGCCGCTCGTGTCAGCGAAGCAGGCGGACAGATAAACGTGCTCGAGGTGCAGCGCGACATCGCCCGCCGGAATTACGCGCGCACGCGGCGTCTCTACGATCAGAAAGCCGCCACCGCGCAGCAGCTGGACCAGGCGGAACGCGATTACCGCGTGCTGATAGCGCAGATCGAGGCGGCGCGGGCGCAGCGACAGGGTCTCGGGCAGGAAGTCGCTTCCGGTGCAGCGCGCGTCGATCAGATACGGGACCAGATCGGGCGGAGCCGAATCACGAATCCCGAAGCCGGCACCGTGCTCGCGACTTACGTGCGAGCGGGAGAAGTGGTCCAGCCGGGTCAGCCTGTCTACCGCATCGCGAACCTGGATACTCTTACGCTCAGGGCGTACATCACCGAGAGCCAGCTGTCGACCCTACGCCTCGGACAGCGAGTCGATGTGCACGTGGACCAGGCCGGCGGAGACCTGCTCGCCGTCCCCGGAACTCTGACGTGGGTGGCGTCCAGGGCGGAGTTCACGCCGACGCCCGTGCAGACCCGGGATGAGAGAGCGAACCTCGTGTACGCGGTGAAGGTGCAGGTCCCCAATGCGCGCGGTGCGCTCAAGATCGGCATGCCGGCTGATCTCGACCTCACGCCCGCGACTCCCCGTCAGTGAGCCCCGCCGTCGAGGTGCGCTCGCTGTCCAAGCGGTTCGGAGAAGTCGTCGCGCTCGACAACATCGAATTCGATGTGGAAGAGGGAGAGCTGTTCGGCCTGGTCGGACCCGATGGCGGCGGGAAGACGACGCTGTTCCGGATACTCACCACCCTAATGCTTCCCGACGCCGGCGAGGCAAAGGTCCTCGGCCTCGATGTCGTGAGCGATTTGTGGGCGATACGGTCGCGGGTGGGTTACATGCCCGGCGGCTTCGCGCTCTACCCCGACCTGAGCGTCGCCGAGAACCTGGAGTTCTTCGCCGCGGTATTCGGCACGACGGTCGAGAAGGGTTACGAGCTGATCGCACCGATCTACAGGCAGATCGAGCGATTCCGCGACCGCCGCGCGGAAGCGCTGTCCGGAGGCATGAAGCAGAAGCTCGCGTTGTCGTGCGCGCTCGTCCACCGGCCTGACATACTGCTGCTCGACGAGCCGACGACCGGCGTGGATGCCGTGTCGCGGAGAGAGTTCTGGGATCAGCTCGCGGAGCTGAAGGCCACGGGTCTCACGATCGTCGTCTCGACACCGTACATGGATGAAGCGATGCGTTGCGATCGTGTCGCGCTCATCCATGGCGGACGCATACTCGAGATCAATGCGCCCCACGACATTGGGCATGGGTTTTCTCTCCCGCTGCTCGCGATCACTGGAAGCCGGCGTTATCCAATGCTGCTGGCGCTCCGCGAGCTCCCCCACGCGCATTCAGTGTATCTGTTCGGCGATGAGCTGCACTACGCCGACAATCGCCTGGACGTGCCGGTGGAAACCATCTCTGACGAGGTTCTTCTCTTTCTGGCGGCGCGAGGATTTCGCGAGGTTGGATCCCGTCCGATTGCCGCCGGCATCGAGGACACCTTCATCGCGCTGATGGGCGCGCCACCGGCTGTTACCGCGGCGGCATGACTGACTCGGCCACGACCGACGGCGCCGCCGCGATCTCCACTCGAGACCTTACCCGCCGGTTCGGTTCGTTCACGGCCGTAGACGCGATAACCTTCGACGTCGCGGCCGGAGAGGTGTTCGGTTTCCTCGGCGCAAACGGCGCCGGAAAAACGACGGCAATCAAGATGCTGATCGGTCTCCTTCCCCCGACGGGCGGGGAAGGACACGTCGCCGGTTTCGACATCCGAAGCGAGCGGGCGCAGATCCGTCGCAGCATCGGCTACATGAGTCAGCGCTTCTCTCTGTACGGCGATCTCACCGTGCGCGAGAACATCGAGCTGTACGGAGGAATCTACGGACTGACCGACGCGCAGATCCGCAACCGCGCCGGAGCGCTGCTCGACTCACTCGGGCTTGCCGGCAGCGCGCGTGAGCTGGTGAGCCGTCTGCCGCTCGGCTGGAAGCAGAAGCTGGCATTCTCGGTGGCGCTGCTCCACGATCCGAAGATCGTCTTTCTCGACGAGCCGACGGGCGGCGTCGACCCGATAACGCGGCGCCAGTTCTGGGAGATGATCTACGCCGCCGGCGCGCGCGGTACGACTGTATTCGTCACCACGCACTACATGGACGAGGCGGAATACTGCGACCGCATCTCGATCATGGTCGACGGCAGGATCGCGGCGCTGGGCACGCCCGGAGAGCTCAAAGCCCGGTACAAAGCCGCGACGGTGAACGATGTCTTCGTGCAGCTGGCGCGACCCGTGAGCGCCGCGTGAACCGCGGCGCGCTCATCGCGTTCATGATCAAGGAGCTGCGCCACATCCTCCGGGACCGTCAGACGCTGGTCGTCCTGCTGCTGATGCCGCTGGTGCAGGTGGTGCTCTTCGGATTCGCGCTGCGAAGCGATGTGCGTGACATCAGGCTCGTTGTAATCGACCCGAGTCCCGACCACGAGACACTCGCTCTCCGCGACCGCTTCAGATCGAGCGACCGGTTTCGGATCGTCGCGACGCTTTCGTCCGTTGGTGGCGCCGGGACGCTCTTCAGGAAGGGCGATGCCGACGCCGCGCTGATATTCGAGTCCGAATTCGCGGGGCAGATTGGACGTGGACTTCCAGCCCGGGTGCAGCTCGTCGTCGACGCGTCCGACCCGAACACCGGGACGACCATCCAGGGATATGCACGAGCGATCATCAGCGCGCATGAAGCCGAGCTGAGCGACGAGCAACGGCGGCTGCGGATA
>DASTTD010000240.1:0-8301 GCA_035760325.1 Gemmatimonadaceae bacterium | reverse complement strand
TGGAAAACTCCTGGAGGCAACCAGTGGCCGCACCGCAAGATGCGGGGATTCCTCCAGCTCGATGAGACTTCTTACGCCTCCGGGTACGCGGGTGCGCGCGAGCGCATACGCGGCCGCCCAGACGACCGCCGCATTGTCGTTGCGGAGATATTGCTCGATCTGTAAGAGGGGAACCGGACGAAGCTTGGCGGCAGCGAGAAGAAGTTGAATCGTAACGTCCGCCGCGCGCGTGGGAACGAGTCCGCTCACGATCGCCGCGCTCGCCGGTGCGCCGATCTCTCCCAGCGCCCATGCCGCCTCACGCGCGACCTCAGCGTCCGAGTCGAGGGCCGCGGTCAGATCCGCCACGGCAAGTGAGTCGCGCAGGAGCCCGAGCGCGTACGCCGAATTCGCCGCGACCCCGGTGTCCGAATCCCTGAGCAGCGAGCGGAGCAGCGGCGCGCCGTCCATGCCGACCTCGGCCCCAACCTGGCCGATCGCCAGCGCGGCGGCGGCGCGCAAAGGACGCCATTTGCGCGCGAGAGCGCGGTCGACCAGGGGCATATCGAGACCCCTCGCGTCGGTCATCGCCATCAGCCGCGCGTAAAGCTCAATATCCTCAGGGGCCGTTCGCGCTGCCCTCCGCTGGGCTCCCGCGTCCGCGCCGAGCACACACGACACGACGACCAGCAGACCGATCTTACGAAGATGCATTCCGAAGTACCGACCGAAGTTGTTCAGGAAGTGAAGTGAGCCGCGAATCCCGCGTCAGCGACGCAAGCTTCGTGGACGCAGTGACGAACCTCTCGCCGGTTTCCGCGTTCGTGATCACGTAATCGAACGTGATCGTTCTTGATTTCACATCTCTGATCGTGGTGCTGACACGAATCAGGTTGTCGTACCGCGCTCCGGCGTGAAAGCGCAGGCTCGCCTCGATGACGGCGAGAGTCACGTTCTGTCGCTCGAGCTCCGCGTACGGGGTGCCGAGTGCGCGAATGAACTCAGTCCTGCCGATCTCACACCAGACCAGGTAGTTCGCGTGATACACCACCCGCATCTGATCGGTCTCCGCGTAGCGGACCCTGAACTCGACAGTGTGGGTCGTTCCACGATTGGCCGGAGATGTCATAGCGGGGGGAAAAGCGAAAATGGCCGTCACAACCAGCTTTGTAAAGAGCGTCGCGGAGCTTTGTAAAGAGCGCCGCGCGACGCTAAGTTGAGCCGTGCTGCGCGCCCCATGCTATATCGTTTCCGACGCCCATCTCGGCGTCGCGAGCCTCGATATCGAGCGATCATTCGTCGGATTTCTGCGCGGCCTGGCGGGACGAGCGAGCTCGCTCGTGATCAACGGCGACCTGTTCGATTTCTGGTTCGAGTGGAAGACCGTCATTCCCAGACGGAGCTTCCGGGCTCTCGCCGCGCTGGCCGAGCTTCGCGACACGGGCGTCAACATTCTCTGGGTCGCGGGCAACCACGACTGCTGGGGCGGAGAGATTCTCCGTGACGATGTAGGCGTCGACTATATCGTGGGACCGTGGGAGGGCGCCATTGCCGGCTGGAACGTGAGAATCGAGCATGGCGACGGACTCCGCGAGCGCGAGGACCGGGGGTATCGCCTCATCCGGCCGGTCATGCGCAACCGGTTTGCGATCAAAGCGTTCCGGATGCTGCATCCGGACTGGGCGAGTCGACTCGCCGCGGGCACTTCCACGGCGAGCAGGGCGCATCGCGCGCGCGACGAAGGCCGCGGACTTCGCGCGTACGCCGAGCGTGAGCTGGCTAATGCCAGGGAGCTGGATTTGCTGGTCTACGGACACTCTCACGTCGCCGCGCTCGAACGCATGCCTGGCGGCGGAGTGTTCGCCAACGCCGGCTCGTGGCTGGACGCTCCGACCTATCTCCGCCTTACCGGCGACGCGATCGAGCTGCTGGAATGGGACGGCTCACCCGAGGGTAAGCGACTCAACTCGATCGATCTCCGCGCCTAGAAATCGCTGGCCGAGAGACAGGAAGGTATCCGGCGCATCGGATGCGATGAAGCGGTATCGCGCCCCGTTCGCCTCGGGGTTGTCGATTCCGTTCGCGGCCAGAACGATTCCCGTCTCCCTCGCGGTTTCGTGGGCGCTGTCGATCAATCGCACGTCACGTCCAACGATGTTGCCGATCACCGTCTTTATGAGCGGATAGTGCGTGCACCCGAGAACGAGCGTGTCCACCTCGGCGGCGACGACGGGAGCCAGATAATTCCGCGCGATCGCGCGAGTAGGCTCTGTGTCGAGCCATCCTTCCTCGACCAGAGGCACGAACAGCGCGCATGCCTGTTCCGTGACCTGCACGTCGGGCAGAAGCTTCCGCAGCTCCTTCTCGTAGGCATGAGAATGTATAGTGCCGGCAGTCCCGACAACTCCGACGCGCAGCGATTTTGTCGCTCTCGCCGCCGCCCTCGCGCCCGGCTCGATCACGCCGATAATGGGGATGTCGTGTTCCTCTCTCAGGGCGGGAAGCGCGTGGGCGGTGGCCGTGTTGCACGCGATCACCAGCGCCTTGATTCCTTCGCCGCGCAGATACGTCGTGATCTCGCGGCTGTAGCGCAGTACCGTGTCGGGACTCTTCGGACCGTAGGGAACGCGCGCGGTGTCACCGAAATAGATGACGCTCTCGTTGGGGAGCTGCTGGATGATCTCGCGCATCACGGTGAGTCCCCCCATGCCCGAGTCGAACACGCCGATCGGGGCCGACCGCGTCATCAGAACCGAACCGTGGCGATGACGGCTGTCGCGCCGCGAGATGCGGCGACGCTCACGTTCGTTCGGAAATCCCAGAGATTCGCCGCCACGTAAGCATCTGCACCGGCGATCAGATGATTGAAGACGATCGCCGCGATCCAGTCTTCGTAATGGGTTCGACGCGCCTGGATGCGGTCCCGCGTGAACCTGCTCGCGGTGAATGTCGCCGGTATCGGTTGACGGGTAACCGGGTCGAGCACTGCGAGCCCGGTGTTCGGATCGATCTGGAAGGTGGCGACCACGCTGTCGCGAGCGAGCGCCTTCGCTTCGGCGAGGGCCTGGGACGCCTTCCGGCTCATGCCGATCGCGCCGATCTCGACGACCGCGAACAACATTGCGGCCCGGTGCCGTCCGAATACCGTCTGCGCATAGCCGGGCAACGCGAGCGAAGTAAGGAAGGCGCGGCGCGGACTCATCGGAGGACGGCGGAGCGAATCGGCCGCCGGCTGCTGCGGTGTCGCCGGCGTAGTCGCCGGAACTCCGGCCCGAGCGCTGTCTGTCTGCTGTGCCGCCGCTGGAGATGCGGCACCCGCCGCAAAGAGGAGCACGCCGAACGCGACACTGGCGGGAGAGTGTGGGAATCGAACCCACCCGACCCTACTGAGTAGGGTCACAATGATTTTGAAGATCACGGAAGCCACCAGGCCCCATCCACCCCCGTATCAATGCACTTCGATCGCAATAGCTCCCCGTTCAATCACTTCGCCGATGACAACCGCGCCCGCCACCCGCGTAAGATAGTCAGCGGTTCGCGCGCGAGGCACCGCAACGACGAGACCTCCGGACGTTTGCGGGTCAGTCAGAATGGCCCGGTCCTCGTCGCTTCCCATCTCCCAGCTGACGAACTCACGCAGATATTCGCCGTTCCGCCGGGAACCATCCGTGACCGAGCCGGCCTTCACCGCATCGCGCACACCCTCGAAGATCGGAATCGCAGCGAGGTGAAGGCGCAACGTCACTCCGCTGGCACGCGCGATGTGTGACAGATGCCCGAGCAGTCCGAAGCCCGTGATGTCCGTCGCACATCGGGCGCCGACCGCGAGTGCCGCACGGCTCGCGGGGCCGTTGAGCGCTTTCATCCCGTCGAGCATCGGACGCTGGGCAGCAGCGGAGAGTTGCCCACGCTTCGCAGCCGTGGCCAGAATGCCGTTGCCCAGCGGTTTCGTGAGCACGAGCTGGTCTCCTTGCTTCGCCCCGGCATTGGTGAGCAGAAAATCCGGATGCGCGCGGCCGGTCACCGCCAGTCCGTACTTGAGCTCCTTGTCGATGATGGTATGCCCCCCTACGATCAGCGCACCAGCCTCATGAACCTTGTCCTGGCCGCCGCGCAGGATCTCGGTAAGGATCTCGAGCGGAAGCTCTCCGGATGGAAACGCGACGATGTTGAGCGCGGTCAGAGGCTGACCGCCCATCGCGTAGACGTCGGACAGCGCGTTCGCGGCGGCTATCTGCCCGAAGTCGTACGGATCGTCGACGATCGGCGCAAAGAAATCGACCGTCTGCACGAGGGCGAGATCGTCGGACACCCTGAACACTCCGGCGTCGTCGAACGTCTCGCGGCCGACGAGCAGACGGGCATCGGGTTTCGATGGAAGCGCGGCCAGCGCGCGGGATAGGTCACCCGGACCCATTTTGGAAGCTCAACCCGCGCACCGCGCGAACGCGGTGAGGCGGAAAAGCTCTTCACGGGTTTTTGAGGTGCTCACTTGGGCGCCTGCGGCTACTTCGAGGCCACTACGGCTATCGCGTCGATCTCGACCAGGGCGCCGCGCGGCAGTCCGGGCACCTGGACCGTCGACCGCGCGGGGCGCGCCTCGCCGAGCCATCGGCCGTAGATCTCGTTCACGGTCGGAAAGTGCGAAAGATCGTGGAGATACACCGTAGTTTTGACCACGTCCTTCCATGACACTCCGGCGGCGGCGAGGACCGCGGCGAGGTTTTGCATTACGCGCTCGGTCTGCTCGACGATCCCGCCGGCCACGATCTGACCGGCGACGGGGTCGAGCGGAATTTGTCCGGCCGTGAACAGGAATCCATTCGCTATGACCGCCTGCGAATACGGCCCGATGGCGGAAGGCGCTTTATCAGTCGTGATTTGCCGCAGTGTCATTCGTGGCTCCGGAGGCGCGAAGGCGCGCGGTGTCGCGCGGAAGCGCGAATGTTACTCACCCGGCTGCACTCAATGCCAGACCGAAAAGACGCCGCGCGTTCTCCGCGGTCGCCCGGCCGAGCGCGGACGGGTCGACGCCTCGTGCCGCCGCCACCGCCGTCAGAGTGTGTACCACCCACGCGGACTCGTTTCGTTTTCCACGGAATGGTACCGGGGCAAGATAGGGTGCGTCCGATTCAACGAGCAGCCGCTCCTCGGGAACGAGTCGCAGGAGGTCCGCGTCCGTCCACTTCCGGAAAGTCACGATTCCGCTGAACGAGATGTACCAACCCGCTGCAATCGCGTGCTCGGCGAGCGAGTGGGAGCCGGTATAACAATGCAGAACTCCAGTCACGCCGGCGGCGCTCGCCTCGGCTACCAGCCGGCCGGTATCGTCCTCGGCATCCCGGGTGTGAACGATGACAGGCCGCCTTTCTTCTGCCGCCAGATTCAGCTGCGCGGAAAAACCGGTGAGCTGCGTCTCGCGTGGCGAATTGTCGTAGTGGTAGTCGAGGCCGCATTCGCCGACGGCGACGGCGCCGTTTCGAAGTCGATCCCGAATGAGGGGAATGTCCCGCGCTTCATCGAAGCCCGCGGCATCGTGCGGATGTACACCGGCGGTGGCGAAGACGAACCCGGGATTGGCGGCGGCAAGGCCGCTGGCCACGCCCGCGGCCTGGAGGGACTCGCCGATGCAGACGATCGCGAGCGCGCCCGACGAGCGGGCCCGCGAGATTACGGCGTCGCGGTCGCCGGAGAACGCCGCGTCCGCGAGGTGGGCGTGGCTGTCGATGAAGATGGGCGCGCTCCCGTCTTGCGAGGCCATTTGCGCTCGATCCACAGAAGAACCGGAGCCGCGACGTAGATGGAGCTGAACGCTCCGGTGATGATTCCGAACGACATCACCCACGCGAACGGCCTGAGCACTTCACCGGCAAAGATCAGCAGAGCCACGGTCGAGGCAAGGGCGGTAGCGTGGGTCAGGATCGAGCGCGGTAGGGTCTCGTTGATCGATCGATTGAGCGTCTCGTACAGCGACTCCTTCCTGCCCTTCCGGAGATTTTCCCGCGCGCGGTCGAAGATGATGATGGTGTCGTTGAGCGAATATCCGAGCACCGTGAGCAGGCCGGCGACGATGGTGAGTGAGATCTCGAGGCGCATGAGCGCGATGAAGGCGACGGTGCCGATGATGTCGTGACTCGTCGCGATTATCGCAGCGGCGGCAAAACGCCATTCGAATCTGATGGAGAGATAAATCAGCGTGATCACGAACGAGATGAGGATCGCTATGATCGCGCCCCGCCGCAGCTCGCTCCCGACGCGCGGACCCACCGCCTCGGTGCGAACGACTCTCAGCTGGTCCGCTCCGAACTCCTGGCGGAGAACCGCTTCGATTCTGTTGGCGATGGTCTCGGCGCCACCCGCCTGGGCCTGAACGGTGGCCGCATCCTGGGCACGCACCGTGTACTCGCGGTTCGAGCCGAACTGCTGGATCTCGGCGCCGTGGACGCCTGCGCCCTCTAGAGTCGATCTGATTCGTCCCGCATCGGCCGGCGCGGTGAACTCCACCTGCAACAGCGTCCCACCAGTGAACTCGATGCTGTAGTTGGCCGGCTTGAAGGCGAGAGAACCCAGGCCGATGACGAGGAAAGCCAGGGTCAGTCCGATCGCCCACTTCCACCAGCGGATGAAATCGTAGTGCGTGTCGTGAAGAATGCGCAGCATTAAATGCTCAGAGTACGGGTGTCAGGCGCGCGATTGAGCCAGACGAGGAAGAACGTGCGGACGACGAAGATCGCGGTGAAGAGCGACGCGGCCGTGCCCGCGAGAAGCGTCACGGCGAAGCCTCTCACCGGGCCGGTACCGTATTGATATAGAACCGCCGCCGTGAGCGCGGTCGTGACTTCCGAGTCCACGATCGCGCTCATCGCGTGGCGGAATCCCTCGTCGACCGATGTCCTGATCGTTTTTCCGAGCGCGAGCTCCTCTCTGATCCGCTCGAAGATGAGGACATTCGCGTCCACGGCGAGGCCGATGGAAAGGATGAATCCAGCCAGTCCGGGGAGCGTGAGGACCGCGTTGAAGCCCGCCAGCGCCGCCAGCGTGTACAGGAGGTAGAGAGCGAGACCGACAATCGCCAGAAAGCCCGCAAACCGGTAGTACCCGATCATGATGAGGATGACGAGGCCGATCGCGATGATTCCGGCCGTTATCCCCTGCTGAACCGAGTCCTGTCCGAGGCTGGCGCCGATCTGGGTGGTGTAGACGACCTTGAGCGGCACGGGCAGCGAGCCCGCGCGCAAAACCAAAGCGAGATCCTGAGCGGCCTGAAGAGGCTTGCCGCCCATGGTGATCTGGCCGCGCTGGCCGATCGCGCTCTGAATCACGGGCGGCTGTCCCATCACTCGCTGGTCGAGGACGATCGCCATGTAATCCCGGATGTGACGAGCAGTTTCTGTCCGGAACCGGCGCGCGCCCTCGTTGTTCATCTCGAACTGGACGAGGTTGCCCTCCTGAGGGGAGGTATTGGGCTGGGCGTCGGTCAGGAACTCACCCGTGATGATCGGCTTGGCATCGAGCACGTAGAACGGTCTGTACACGGTATTTCCGATCGACACCGTGTCGCTGCTCCAGCGGAGCACTTTGCCGGGAGGAAGCACCCCCGCTACTTCCGGCAGGGCGAGATACTGCGTGACGATGGGCACGTTGGTCTGGGCCACGAAATACTCGCCCGGGAGCTGCCCCTGCTGAATCAGCCTGGAAAAAGCACCCGGCCCGCCGACGGTGGCAGTTGCGGCGCTGTCTGTTTCCGTGCTGTCTGCTTTCTTCGTCGTATCGGTGACGAAAAGCGATTGCAGCCCCGCGCCTGTCGCGGAGTCCGGGTTCCCGCCAGCAGGGACAGCGCCGGCAACCCGCCTGTCCTTGAGGATCGCATCGAGACGTGGCAGAGCTTTTTCCAGCGCCTGAGTCTCGTCCGTTATCTGGAACTCCAGGTATGCGGATTTCTGAACCACGTCCTGCGCGCGGCGCGGGTCATCGATACCGGGGAGCTCGACGATGATGCGGTCGTTTCCCGCCTTCTGCACCAGCGGCTCCGCCACCCCGAACTCGTCGATGCGCGTTCGCACAACCTTGAGCGCGCGATCGATCGCCTCGCTCTTGTCGAGCACCACTCCCTTGGATTCGTCGATTTCCAGAGAGAGGTGCATGCCCCCCTGCAGGTCGAGCCCTTTCTTCAGCGGGACTCGCATAACCGTGTCGTATACGAACTGACCATCGCGCTTCACGCGCTCGACCACCGTGCGGGGAAACAGCGCCCAGAGCGACACCGCGACGAGGCCGAAAATGATGAGAAGACGGTACTTCAGCGACATGCCGTTATCAGTA
>DASTTD010000239.1:0-3720 GCA_035760325.1 Gemmatimonadaceae bacterium | reverse complement strand
GATGGGCCCTTGGCTCAAGTCCCATTACCTGCTTTTTCTTGGGGAGGGACTAGAACGTTTCAATCGGTTCGACGCGGCTCGAGCGGCCTTTGAGGAGACGATCGAATTTGCCGCGGCTAACCAGATTCACGCCGTGACGTTCAAGGCGGAATCCGCGCTGGTTGCTCTGCGCGGAACGCGCCGCGTGCCGACAGCTGCGCCGGTGAGCTTCGAGCTCCCCCAAGGCGTCCTTGCGGCAGCTCATGCGATCTCTGAGCTCCGCAAGGCCGCACTGGTCGAGGCCTAACGCCCGGCTGATCCGAGTCAGAGGGTTAGTTCGAGCAGACGCCTGACCCACTCGTGACGGGGCACGTGGTATTCCTGGGGCCGGCGACGTCGGAGCAAGCGGTCAGAACGACGGAAACGATTACGGCGACGGCGACGAGCAGGTTGCGGCGAATCATGGCAAAACTCCTGATTGGGAAGGGAAGGGGGTAGCCGAAGAGTTAACGTATGCCCCTCTGCGATTCGTGAAATGGCCTTTTCTTATCAGGAAATGCCTGTTTCATATCAAAAAGGGCACTTTTCTTATCAGGAACCCCTCGCGCGCCGAGGCTTCGCGTCGCACTTTCAAGGAGTCATGTACGCGATCGCGCAGTGAGCGTTGCGGCATTCCTCTCACCACGGCTCCTGAATCACGCGAAGCACGTGTTCGAGGGGGAGCCCGAACTTCTGATTGCTTCCTCATGGGAGGAATTAGATACGTTCGTGCGTCGGAAACCCGTCAGCGTCGTTATCGTGGATCCGCTGGCGGATGGCGTCATGAACGTCTCAGCCGTAGCCGGCCTTCTGACGCGATACCCCTCCCTTCCGCTGATCGCCTACGTCGCCCTCGGTGCGCCGGCGTTCAACGCCGTAGCTCAGCTTTCCCGGCTGGGGCTCGAGGATGTCCTCCTCCACCGGTTCGACGATGCGCCGGAGAAATTCAGGGAACGGGTCAACAGGGTCCGGGGCAATCCACTCAGCCGCCACGTCATCGGGGTGCTGGGCCCGTCCCTCGCGCAGCTGCCGCTGCCCCTGGGCACCGCGGTCGAAAGCATGTTCGAGCAGCCTGACCGATACACGAGCGCGCTCGATCTGGCGATGGACGCGGGAGTACCGATCGTCCGCCTCTACCGGACCCTGCATCTCGCGAATCTCGGATCTCCAAAGCGCCTGCTGATTGCGGCAAAGCTGCTGCGCGGGTACAGCTACCTGCGCGACCCGGGCTATTCGGTGCTCGACGTGTCGCTCAAGCTGGGCTATCGCAGCACGCGGATCTTCGCGCAGCACGCGGTCAGTGTCTTCGGTATGACGCCGTCGCGGGTTCGGGCACGGCTGCCGGAGGCTGATGCAATCAATTGCGTTCTGACCTGGCTTCGATCGTCAGCACCAGATCCCACCCCCAGCACCACCCACTGACCGGCGGCGGAACCGCGGCAGGGGTGGCTGGGGCGTCAGAGCGTCGCTACTCCCACTGACGGATGCCGGTCATCTCGTCCAGCAGTGGGACGGTTCCGTTCGGCCGAGGGGTTTCAGGCTCGCGCCTGTCCGGTGACTCGCGGACGAAGTCCGTCCAGACGTCTCCGGCGCGGACCTCGACGATTGGCTCGGACTCCTCACGCATGAAAGACTCGGCTACCGTCGGGTGAGCCTTTTCGCGATCGACCGCATCTTTTTTATCTTTCATCTGCGTGGGGGCGGCGCGCTGTCGGGCGTGTCGAAGCCGACGAACGGGATTTCGGAGGCCGAGACCAGCGCGTTGGCTATGATGCGTCTGTCGCCGGAAACTCTGCGCACTGCGACGAGGCGGTTGGCGAACCACTTTCCGCGCGCGGTGGAGAGCCGGTCGTAGCGGACTCCCCCTCCACTGGAGGAGGAATGGAGTATCCGGCCCTCTCCGGCATACACTGCGACGTGATTGATCGTCCCGTTCTGGGCAAAGAGCATTAAGTCACCGATTTCGAGTGATCGAATTGCTGTGCTAACAGCAAATCCGGCTCCCGCCATTTGGCGGGAGGTACGGGGAAGGTCCACGCCCTGCGAGCCATAAATGTACTGGACGAACCCCGAGCAGTCGAACCCCGTTCGAGGGGAGCTGCCGCCCCACTTGTAGGGGACGCCGATATACCGCTCGCCCTCGGGAACCACGCGCCGAGCCGCGGCGGCTCCCCCCGCGCTGCTGATCGGCCAGGTGGTCGGTCGGGGTCGGGATCGCGTCCTCGGTCGGGGAGCTCGCGGCGGGGCGGGCGATCGCTCGATTCGACCCCGGGAATAGCTCGGGGACCTGCCTCCGCCCGCGCCGAAGTGGAGTCCGATCCCGATACGGTATTCCAGGCCGCGGACGAACTGTGAATCCGCGTAGGTTGCCGACGCCGCCAGGTGGCGGGATCGGACCTCTCCGTTCACCGACAGAATTCGGCCCAGCGCCAGCTGGACGCCACCGCCGTAGCTCCAGGTCCGAATGGCGTCGGTAAAGCGGTCCGGGTACGCGCTGCTCATCAGACCGGCTCCCGCGAAGGTGTAGGGCATGAATCCCACCCCCAGCCCCGCGTTTACCGGTCCGAGGACCAGGTCGGCGTCCGTCGCCCAGGCGAGAGTGGACGGACCCTCCAGGCCGCCCTGAGGGCCGACAGAGGAGATGCCCAGGGCGCCACTGCCCCGAATGCCAATGAAAGGGGACCCGACGCTGAGAGCCATTCCGCCCATGGTCCGGGTGATTGGATCCGAGGAATCGAGCGTTCCGAAGAATTCGACCCCGCCAGCTACCTGGGCAGCGAGAATACCGGGTAGCGTAAACTGAATGAGGACAGCAGACAGCCCCGTAAAACGCCGCATTTCCATATGCGACTCCAGATTTGAGTTGGGGCTTAGACAGGCATTAGGAGGTCCAGCGCGTGCCAAATCGGTAACTCCAAGTAGACAAAAGAGTTAACTGCTCACAGCTCTGCTATAAACATGCTATTGTCATCTTTCTCGGACAGAGAGAGAGGTCACTGGAACGTTGTGTGGCTGACGGGTACGACGGGACACCCGCTTCACTTGGGGCCGGGAACGAGACCCCCATCATTGCTCTCGGACGGATGTTCAGCAATAGCTCATCCGTAGCCGTCTTCATTAAGTCGTGCGTAGTCAACCGCGGAGGAAGCAGACTGTCCAAGCTGAGCCCAATTGCCGTTGCCGGCCTATTCTCGGTGATGGCCTGCGATGGTACCCTGTTCCCGACTCCCTCCATTGAGGACGCGGTGACCGAGGCCTCGGCCAACATCGCCGCCAATCTGGCGAAGGGGCCACACCTCGGGTTCGACACCTACGCCTATCCGGGCGACGCCGAGATGCGCGCGTGGCAAACCGCTGACAAGCCATATAAGTGGGTGGGCTACTACCTGAGCGCGCCCTGCCACCGGGACGACTCGTTCATGGGGAAGCGTGAGACGCTCACTCGAATGGGCTGGGGTATGGCCGTCATTTATGTCGGTCAGCAGACCTGGGGCCGTACGCCGGGTCAGAAGGTCACGGTCACGCGTTACGTCAGAAAAAGGGTGCGTCAGGTAAAAACGCGGAACGGCAAGCGAGTGGTTCGCTACGTGACGAAACGGGTGCCGGTTCGCGTGAAGGTTACTCCGCGCGCCGCGCGGGGGTCCAGCTGTTCGACGCAGTTCGTGACCGCGGCGCGTGGACGGGCCGACGCTAACGACGCCA
>DASTTD010000238.1:0-11495 GCA_035760325.1 Gemmatimonadaceae bacterium | reverse complement strand
CTCGTGCTCCTGACGCTCCTTCAACGTTGCGGCGTCAGTCGGCAGGTCCTTCAGATTAGGGTCGTACTTCTTGCCGAACCCCTTTTTGCCCGTCGAACCGGCCGCCTTGGCGGCGTTCTTCTTCGCCAGGGCCGCAATCATTTTGTCGTCCATCGCCGTCCCGTGTTGAGAGTTACGATCGAATGCCTCGTCAAATATGTCACTCGGGCCCGAGGCCGAGGTGAAAATTCTGACAGCGGAACCCATAAACATATGCTTTTTGAGTAGGTCCGGGCCCCAAAAAACGGGCCCTTCGCCGGCCGGTTTTTTTGTGAGAAGCCGGACAAGGCTTTCCGTGATCCGGAACGTTTCAGTGTAGTATTCTGCTCGTTATGGAAGAGTTTCCCGACGCCCTCGCCGTACTCTCCGCGATGATCACGCCGGCGGTGCTGATCTCGGCGTGCGGATCTCTGATCCTGGCGACCTCCGACCGGCTCAGCAAAGCGGTAATGCGAACGAGAGAGGTGTCCGATCAGCTCAGGCCACGTCCGGGCGACGAGGAGCGGCCTGAGCGGGAGGAAGAGCGTCGAATGCTCTTCACGCAGCTCGATTTCGTCACGACGAGGTCGCGGCTGCTGCAGCGGGCGTTGTCCCGTCTCTATGCCGCTCTCGCGTTCTTTGTCGGCACCAGCGTCGCGATCGGCCTCGTCGCAGCCACCAGCTCGGATTACACCATTATTCCGATCGCGCTCGGGCTGTACGGTGCGGCACTCCTGCTCTATGCGGCCATTCTCCTGATCAGAGAATCGAGGTTCGCCCTCGCGGCCGTCAACGCCGAGATGGATTTCATCTGGACGCGAGGAAAGGCCTCAGGCCCGGAAGATCTGGTTCAAAAGGGGATCAAGCGGCTGAGGTGGTTTGGCGGAGTTAAATAGGCGGGCGGAAGGTTTCTTTGTGAGTGCGGAAGGTTTCTTTTTGAGTTTTGAGTTGACCGTTGTTGCGTTGTCCGTTATTGCGTTTGGGGCTGTGCTTTGCGTTAACGTTTCTGCCAATTGCTCGCCGCAGTGAACGGAATGACGCAAAACGGAAAAACGGTAGACTCAAAACTCGAAAAGAAACCTTCCGTGCTACGACAAAAAACGCCGGGCTTTATTAGCCCGGCGTTTTTGTTTCAGAGAATGAGAGTCCTGCTACCCGCACTCAGAAAACCCGCAGACATGACACTTGGCGCATCCCTCGGCGAACTCGAGCGAAGAGCCGCAGTCGGGGCACGTGCCGATGAAGGATTCGCTGCGGTTCACCGCGTCGAAGCCGAACTGCGCCTGGCCGACCTCGGAGCTCGCGACCGGCGCCGCGGGGGTCTTCTGCGTCACGGTCTCAGCAGGCAGCGGCGTTGCGCCTGACGCGCTGAGCAGGTCCTGCTGCACTCCCTGCTTCTCGCGCATCCATTTCTCGAGCGCGATGCCGATGGCGTCGGGCACCGACAACACCTTGTTCGGTCCGAGCCCAATCGCCTTGTCCGATGCGATGCCCCGTAACTGACGGTGCACCTCACGGATCGGAATGCCGGAGCGCAGAGCGAGCGAGATCAGCCGGCCAATCGCCTCGGCGTCCGCCATTGCCGCTCCGCCTGCCTTGCCGAGGTTGATGAACACCTCGAACGGCTGGCCCTTGTCGTCCTCGGTGATGTTGAGGAACATGGTGCCGAGCGGCGTCTCGATGCGCGTGGTGATGCCGCGCAGCGTGTCCGGGCGGGCGCGCTTGGCGCGGCGCTGGAGGTTTTCCGCCTCCGCGTCGAACAACGCCTGCTTCAGGCGCGCGATCTCCGCGTTCTGCTCGGCGAGAGTGCCGTGCAGGTCGCCCAGAGCGCGGCGTGACTCTCCCTTCCCCTCGCGCTCCGCTTTTGCCTGCTCTGTGGCGCCGGTGGAAAGGACCTGGTTGTCGCGCGAGCCATCCCGATACACGGTGACGCCCTTGCACTTGAGCTCGTACGCAAGCTCGTAAATCGCCCTGACGTCCTCTGGCGTGGCGGCGTGCGGGAAGTTGGTGGTCTTGGAGATTGCGGAATCACAGTTCTCCTGGAAAGCGGCCTGCATCCGTACGTGCCACTCCGGCGTGATGTCGTGAGCCGTGACGAACACACGGCGCCAGCGCTCGGGCACTTCGTCGAAGTGGATGTGGCCTTCCTTCGCGATGCGCTCCATCAGGTCATCTGAGTACCATCCTTCCTTCTTCGCGATGGCAACGAAATCCTCGTTCACGTCCGGCATCATCACCCCGGCCTGATTGCGCATGAACGCCACGGCGAAAAGAGGCTCGATGCCGGAGGAGCAGCCGGCGATAATCGAGATGGTACCAGTGGGCGCAATCGTGTTCACGTTGCAGTTGCGCAGCAGCTTCATGGGCCGGATCCGCTTCCCCCTGGCGTCGCGGGCGCACGTCTCGTCCGGACCCCAGACAGACCTCGCCCATTCCGGAAACGGACCGCGCTCGCTGGCCAGCCGCTCGCTCTCACGCTTCGACTCGACGTCCACGAACCTCTGGAGCTGGCGGCCGAACTCCACGCCTTCGTCGCTGTCGTAGGGTATTCCCAGTCTCACCAGCGCGTCGGCAAAGCCCATCACGCCGAAGCCGATGCGGCGAATCCGCTTCGACAGCGCATCGATCTCCGGCAAGGGATACTTGTTGACGTCGATGATGTTGTCGAGGAAGTGCGTCGAGAGATGGATGTCGTGCTTGAGGGCATCCCAATCGATCGCGCCTTCCTTCACGTAGTACCCGACGTTGATCGAGCCGAGGTTGCAGACGTCATACGGGAGGAGTGGCTGCTCGCCGCAAGGGTTGGTCGCTTCATACTGGCCAACGTGCGGAACCGGATTGTGCCGGTTGGCCTCGTCGATGAAGAAGCAGCCGGGCTCGCCCGTGCGCCACGCGCCATCGATCATCCTGTCCCAGACGGAACGCGCATCGAGCTGACCGGTGACTTTGCCCGACCCGGGATCGACCAGATCGTACTCCGTTCCTTCCGCGACCGCCGTCATGAACGTGTCGGTGACCGCTACCGAGATGTTGAAGTTCGTGATCTGACTGAGGTCTTCCTTGCAGGTGATGAAATCGAGAATGTCGGGATGGTCGACGCGCAGAATGCCCATGTTGGCGCCGCGGCGCGTCCCACCCTGCTTCACCGCATCCGTCGAGGCATCGTAGAGCTTCATGAACGACACCGGTCCCGACGCGACACCGGTCGTCGAGCGCACCATCGAACCCTTGCCGCGCAGCTTCGAGAAGCCGAATCCGGTTCCACCACCTGACTGATGAATCAGGGCCATGGCGCGAAGCGTGTCGTAGATGCCGTCGCGTCCGTTGGAAAGCGCGTCCTCGATCGGCAGAACGAAGCACGCCGACAGCTGGCCCAGAGGACGGCCGGCGTTCATGAGGGTCGGCGAGTTCGGCTCGAACCGCCGTTCGGTCATCAGGCGGTAAAAGTCCTCGGCCATGGCGGTTACGGCGGAATCGCTCGCTCCGTACCGGCGGTCTCCTTCCGCAACCGTCGAAGCCACTCGCCAGAACATGTCCTCGGGCTTCTCGATGGGTGCCGCGCTCGCATCCTTGATGAGGTACCGTTTTTTGATCACGGTCCTCGCGTTGTCATTCAGGTGCGCTGCACCTGGCGGTGGGGCCGAAGGAATGGGCATCAGTTACAACTCTCCACGTGAAAAAAAGGGCGTCAAGAACAATAAGACGATCGGCGGCGATTGAGCGGATCCAAATGCGGGGAGCGGATACTACCGGGATTCGTGAGTCCACGCCAGTCATGAGTTATTCCGTTATATGGCAACGACTTAGAGTATCCACATCACGAATCGCGGCTCCACGACCATTTTTCCACGCTGTCGACCGCCGATGATTCCCTGAGTGGAAAGCGTCGGACGATTTGGGAGGGCCCAAGGTGAGGCCACGCCTTAAGTACCCTTCACGGCATAGGTTAGGCGGGGTACGTGCCAACTCTGAGCCCGTGGCTCGGATCAACGAGCGCTGTGAATGAAAGGAGCGGGCCTCTCGTGGCTTGCCTGGAGACACGAAGACTCCGGACGTTAGAATCCAGCCCCAAACGTCGCGTAGAACTGAGCGGCATCGGCACCGAATCTCTCGCGCTCGGCGAGCGGAAACGCGAACCCAAGCCGCACACGGGCCTGGAAATCGAGCTGCACTCCGGTGTCGATGTTCAGCTCTGCTCCGGCCGAGCGCATCACCGGAGTTCCAACGTCCGTCGCCCGGCACACGCCCTCGCCGGTCGCAGCGGACGGCGGACAGTATGCCCGACCCATCTCGCCGAAGAGGGCGAGAGACGTCCTGTCGATGAAAACCGGGATGTAGCGGAAGCCTTTCGACGGCGCGAGGACTGGGACGCGGTACTCGACAGCAGCTGTGTACGCGCGAATGCCCCCTTCCGCTCCGGCTGGATAGCCGCGCACACCGAATGTCCTTCTCTGCTCGCCCAGCGAGTAGCCCGGGAAAATATCCAGGGTCGTGCCGCTGACGCCGCCAACCGAAAATCTGCTGGGGCTGCGGTTGTCCGTAATGCCGACTGCGCCGCGAAACGCGAGGACGTGGTGCGCGAAGCCGGGCAGATCGAGTGACTTGTACGCCGTCGTTACGCCGACGACGCTCCGCGTGGACGCGCCACTGGCTCCGGTCTGCCAGCGCTGTCTTCCGTTCAGGCTCAGAGTCACCCCATCCTCGGGCGAGATGCTCAGCGGCGGACGGCGCGCGTTCGACCATCCAGCAGATGCAACCAGGGCCGGATAGGTCGGTGAGGAGCTGAAAAAGGCGGGTAGCTGCGGCAGCAGAGTGGGCGGGTCCGTCGCGTAATCGCGCCTCTCTAACTCACCGCCGATCGAGGCAAGCGCGAAGGTGCGCACTCGTGGACGCACCAGCGTCGCACGCAATGATGCGACTCTGATCCGCTCGACGAACGTTCCTACGCGGGAGAACACTCCGCCGTTCTCGCTGAAAAGCCCCTCTCTGCTCGAATTCGCTGATGCATGGAAATCGAGCAGAGGCAGCCCGAGCCCCGCATACCTGTACCAGAGCCATGCTGACACCTCGCGGAAGCGGGTGTTGTAAAGCGCGTTTACGGTGTAGTCATGCCGCCCGACTATGTCCGCACCGCTCGTCAGCGCCCCGATCTCGAGCCCGTCCTCCTCGGTCCGTTCCATTATCGGCATCCAGTAACGCGGAAGCAGAGAGCTCCAGGGTAAGTACTTCTTCGAAGTCAACGGAGCGCTTGCAGCAATGGGAGTGACAGCGGGTAGGGTCGCGATGCAGCCCGGACACACGCCTCGCGGACTGATGCGCGTGCTGTCTGCGGACTCGCCTTGTCGCGTGTCGGCCAGCTCGGTGGATACGATGTGATACCCATCCGCCTCGAACAGGACGGCGGCCATCCTGGCTCCGTCGGGTGACGCCTCGGGCGAGAAAACGCCCGTGGCAGCGCGCGTAATGCGCGCGATGACAACTGGAGCCGCACTCAGATCAGCGACGTAGATCTGCGGCGAGCCGCTCCGATCGGACGAGAAGTAGATGCGCCGTCCATCGGGTGACCAGCTTGGGGCGGAATTGATCGCGCGGGTCGCGCCAAATGTCTGGGTGACCCGGCCATCCGCGTCGAGCAGAGCGATCTCCGACCTGCCGAGCTCCTGCCTGACCGCCGCGATTCGGTTTCCGTCCGGGGACCAGCGAGGGTCGGCCCAGTTGATGTCGAGGGTTCCGGCAGTCAGCGGAACAATGGTTCGGCCGTCGGGCGAAACCCTGACGAGACGAGTGGAACCTGGTATGGCCTGGACAGCCACAATGTCACCGTCGGCGCGGACGTCCGGGTGCGTGAGCCGCGCTCCCCGGGTCAGGCGCCGCTGCTTTCCATCTCTCTCGACATAAAGGTCAGTCCGCACGCGATAGGGATCCACATAGTCCTGCTGAGCGAACAGAATTCCTCCGCCGGGCAGGGGCACGCTTGGGCTTGCCCCATTCCGGCGGCCCACCCGTCTTTCTTTGCCTTCGAGGCTCACTGTGTACGCGCCGGGAACCTCGTCTCCCTTTCCCGCGGCATAGATGATCGTCGTATCGCCTAGCCATCGTGGAAACAGAGCCAGGCGTCCGGTTGTCGTGAGCTCGCGCCAGCCTGGCAGAATTTCCGACCCCGGAGTGTTCGCGCGCACCAGCGAATCGCGCCAGTGTTGCCACGCGGTCTGGAACGACATTCCAAACGCGCCGCGCGAGGTTGGAGTCAGCAGAAATGGAAAAAGGCTGCTACTGGTTCGCTCCACGAAATCCCGCACCGTTTCCGGGCCACGGGTGCGCGCCAGATAATCGAACAGCAAAGAGCCGTAGACGTAGACAACGACACCACCGGGAAAGCGCGACGTCTCGGGCGCAAGCTCCTGAAGTGTCGGAAGTCTCTTCTCCAGCACCGCCGCGCGGGCGATCATCGAATGCTCAGAGCTTTCCAGGCGACCGGTCCCGGTAAGGCGCGATTCGAAGTAGACGGCGAGACCTTCGATTACCCATGAGGGCACATACGCATTCGGAAAGAGCAGCGGGTTGCGTCCGAAAACCGCCTGACCCAGTCGCCAGATGCCGCGAGTGCGATCGAGATGAAAGATGTGAGCGAGCTCGTGAGTGATCACGAGCGCGTTGAAGTCGTCGTAATGCCTTAGCCCGGATGCTTCCGTTGGCGGGTGGGCGAACACGACGATCCGGTTCGAGGGAAACGGCGTCGCGTACCCGTTCACAAAGTCGACGTTGTCGGAGACGACGAGGTCTATCGTTCCCCGGGGCGCCTTCAGCTCCGCCGAGAGCTGCGCGTAGGCGCGCTCGGCGTTGATCGCGGCGCGCCTCGCCTGCTCCTCCAGCGGTTGAGTGAAGTGAATCCTGAAATGAGAAGTCCGGATTGTCCGCCAATCATCGTTGGGAACCAGCTGCGCCTGACCGGCTGTGGCAACGAACAGAACCCACGCCGCGCCAAGCGCGATGGATCTCACGGCGTGGCCGCTAACGACGCGAAGTATTGTTCGAGTCCCCGCACGATCGCTCGCGCGTAAGCATCCTGGTATTCCGCGGTCCGCATGGCTGCTTCCTGGTCCGGCATTATCACGAACGCCCCTTCGGTAAGAATCGCCGGCATCCAGGTTCCCCGCGCGACCGCGAGGTTCTGGAACTTCGTCCCGTTGTCCCGAAGGCCCATCTCCGCGAGCATTGCTGTCTGCGTGGCCGCTCCGAGCGGCAGCGAGTGCGGCCAGAAGTAGAGCGTGAGAGTGCCGTTGTTCGCGAACGGGTTCACGCCGTCGGGGAACGCGTTCAAGTGAATCGAGACGAACGCATGGGCGTTCGCGCGGCGGGCGATGATGGGGCGCAGCCCCAGCTCCACGGGCTCCGGAGTCGTCCGCGTCATCACTACGTTCACCGCGCGCTGCTTCAGAAGCTCGGCGACCTTCATCCCGACGGTTAGCACCGCATCACCCTCGTACAACTTCGTCGGCCCGGTGGCGCCCGCCGGCGGATGGCCTGGATCGACGGCGATGGTCAGCCCACTAAGTGGTGCATCGCCATTGGCAATGGCTGGCGGGCGTCGGATCCGGAAGCGGAAATCGCCGTTGTCCCACAGCGCCAGGTAGCCGTAGGGAGCCCGTTTGAGATTGATCGTATACCTCACACGCGTCAGCTCCGGCGTCGATGACGATACGCTCTCGAGGTAGTCGTCGGCGACCTCCGGCATGAGCGAAACGACCGGAACCTCTGTCACCCCATACACGAGCAGCGATATCGCACGATCGGTCTCCTCGACGAGATACGGCGGGACGGTGCCGGTCGGAATTACGATGTCGATCCACCCGGCTGATGGCTCCAGACGAACCGCTCCCACCTTTCTCACCGGTGGCACCGAATCCATGTACTCGGGAAGCTCGCTCCTGAGGATCCATGCCTCCTGTGCCGAATCGAGCTCGATCCGGGCGAACTCGTCGCCGCTGGCTTTCTGATATCCGGTGACTCGAACGACCGTTCCGGGAAGAAGAAACCACTTGTACGCCTGCCCGTTCCCTGGAGCCGGCCGCGCGATGGAGACTCGGTCGGTATCACTCACCGCCGACGGTCTCGTGCCTACGGCGGCGTAAAGACTCGCGGCGACCGGGACGAGTGTGTCGGGCCGCGTGGTGTCGGGCTGAGGCCCAGCGCGGTTCAGCGTGTCGCCGACCAGACTGTCCGGAGGAGGAGGCACGACCAGGGGAGGGAGCTGGATCGGGTGGACGAGCCGGGCGAAATCGGTTCCGTTCGAGGCAACGATCTCGTACTGAGGAGCGCTGTCCGGCGGAACTGGCAGCCATCCCATGAAGGCGCCGTTCGGCCATACCGGCACCGGGAAGCCGTTGATCTGCAGCCCCGCGTCGCCGCTGCCGACGGAGCCGAAAATGAAATTCGAATCGCGCGACGCGATAAGCTGACCGGACCGTGGGTAGGTGACGCTGATCTCGATCGGCCCACGCACCTCCGGCACCGGCGGAAGGTTTGCGTTGGCCGGAGGCAGAGGAGCCCTGGGAATCACGGGAATCGCGGGCGCCGGAGCGGAGCGTGGCGAAGCGGGCCTGCAAGATGCGATTACCATCAGGCAGCAGAGGAACGCGTTGAATCTCCAGGCAGTCATTGTTCGTTGATTGCGGTGGTGGAACCAGGGATTTCATCTACTACGCATGGGTAGTGCCCTGCAGATATGGTTCCGCTATCTTTTTCTACCCCGGCAGCCAGCTCATCTTCGGAATGACGCAAAGTCACGCTTCGACAGATCCAATTTGATCGCAGAAATTTTCGGGAGCACCAATGTCGGGCTGATCAGGCACGACAATCAGGACTCCTTTATGATCGCCAATCTGGAGACAGGGGACATCGCGACCGCGGCGGTTCCCGGCCTCGTCTCCGCTCACACCGCGCCGTTCATCATCGTCGTTGCGGACGGCGTTGGCGGCGCCGCCTCGGGAGCGCTGGCCAGCCAGATGGCTGCCGAGACGATTCTGAGCGAGCTTCACCGCTGGTGGCACAAGGTCCCCAAGCGCGACCGCGAATCGATCGAGAAGATGCTGCGCCGCGTGATCGAGATCGCAAACAAGTCCATCCACCAGAAGGCCCGTGAATCACCCGAGCACCACGGCATGGGAACCACCACCACCCTGGCGCTGGTTCTGGACGGCGAGGCCTACATCGCTCAGGTCGGCGACAGCCGCGCCTATCTCGTCCGGCGGTCCGAGACGACCCAGATAACGAAGGATCAGTCGTTCGTGCAGCGCCTGATCGACGCCGGACGCATGACGAGAAAGGAAGCCGAGATGAGCGAGCACCGCAACATCATCCTCCAGGCGCTCGGGCCCGAGGAGAAGGTCATCACTGATCTCTACCACCTGCGTCTGGAGAGCGGCGACTTCCTCGTGCTCTGCAGCGATGGATTGTCGAACCAGATCTCGGGGGAGGAGATCGGGCGGATCGTGCGCGGATCCAGGCGGCCGGGCGATATCTGCGAAGCCCTCATCGACGAAGCGATGCAGACCGGCGCGCCGGATAACGTGACGGTGGTCATCGCCCGGGTGCGGACTCCAGAGGCCGACCTCCAGCAGACCGCGGTTAACGGGCGCTAAGCCGCGGCGGCGGGGACTGTCTCGCCATCATGCGGCGCGGCGGAGGTCGGACGGTCGTCTCCCCACGGCGCCACGAACGGAAGTAGCACCATCGCCGGGATGATCGCCGCCACGCTCAAAAGCCAGAAGCCGGGCCAGCCCAGAGTTTCCGCGAGCTTTCCGGCCGGCGCGACAAGGACGTCCCGGCTGGCCGCGGCGAGGCTCGACAGCAGCGCGAACTGTGTCGCCGAGAATCGCTTGTTGGTGACACTCATCATGAACGCAAGCATCCCCGCCGTCACGAGTCCGACGCAGAAGTTCTCGATGAGGATCGTCACGACCATCGCCGTACGATCGTTTCCGATCAGGGCGAGGACGTAGTAGGCGAGATTGCTCGCCGCCTGGAGGATGGCAAAGATCCATAGCGAGCGGTTGATGCCGGCTCGCGCGATGAACCAGCCGGCCGCCACGACGCCGACGATCGTCGCGAAGATCCCTACCCCGCCGAGCACTACGCCGATTTCCGTCTGGCTGAAGCCGGTTTGCAGGAGAAATGGAGTCGCCATGTTGTTGGCGATTCCGTCCGCGTATTTGTAGAGGATGATGAAGAGCAGGACGATCGCGCCGGATAGAGCTCCCCTGCGCAGGAAGAACTCCTTGAACGGCAGAACGACCGCTTCGGCGAGCGTTTGTGGCGGCGCATCTTTCAGCACCGGTTCGGGTGCGAAAAAAGCCGTCACGATTCCGACCAGCATCAGCGCGGAAAGCAGCAGGTAGACCACCGGCCAGGGCATCTGGTCGGCCAACACGAGGGCGAGGGAACCGACGACGATCAGCGCGATGCGATATCCGATGACATATGCGCCCGCGCCCGCGCCCATCTCGCGCTCTCGCAGGATGTCTGCGCGGTACGCATCCACCGCGATGTCCTGAGTCGCGCTGAAGAAAGCGAGCAGGAGCGCGTTGATGGCGAGCGCCTGGAGTCCCAGACGCGGATTGTGCACCGACATCGCCGCGATCGATACCAGGAGCAGCGTTTGGGTGATCACGAGCCATCCGCGCCGACGCCCGAGAAAAGGCGGCACATAACGATCGAGCAGCGGCGCCCAGAGGAATTTCAGCGAATACGGGAGCGCAACCATGCTGAAGAGCCCGATCGTCGTGAGATCGACCTGCGCTGTGGTCATCCACGCCTGGAGCGTGCGGCTGGTCAGAAAAAGGGGCAGGCCTGACGAGAAGCCGAGCGCAAGGAGGACTGCCATCTTCGGCTGGCCGAAGATGCGTAGCGGCGATGCTTTGACTGTCTCGTTCATGCGTCACTCCTATCGCTTGGTAAAACCGCCGCACCTGCGCCCACCGACGCGTTCACGCCGGAGTGAGCTTGCCCAGGACGCGATGCCCGCGCGCTCCGGTCGCCGCCGGAACGTTCGCCGTTCGCCGTGTCACGTGAAGGAATCCAAGCAATGCAAAGGCCACGGCTTCCTTTGCCTCCCCGTCAAAGTACACCTCGCTGAACTGCCTCACCGCCAGCGGCGCGGCGGCCCTGGCTATCGCCTCGAACAACACCGGATTTCGCGCTCCCCCACCGGATACAAGGACTTCCGAAATCGGCTCAGGGATGAAACGACGGTACGCATCGGCGACGCTTTGTGCGGTCAGCTGAACCGCGGTGGCGATGATGTCTTCGTCGCCGGCCCCGTCTTTCCGGCAGCGAGTGATGAGATTCTCGACGTAAGCACGGTCGAACAGCTCGCGCCCCGTGGATTTCGGCGGCGGTGAGGAGAAGTACGGCGCAGTCATCAGCTCGCCAACGACGGCCATGTTCGGGCGTCCGGCCCGGGCGAGCGCGCCATCGAT
>DASTTD010000237.1:0-3095 GCA_035760325.1 Gemmatimonadaceae bacterium | reverse complement strand
TGGCCTGGCGCTCACCGTAGACGCGAACAAGGCCTGGGTGCTGACGGTCTCGAACGCCGCGGGGTCGTCGAGCCAGCAGTGGTCCGGCACCCAGTCTGGTCAGTTTACGGCGGTGGCTGAAGCCGTTTCCGCCAAGCCTGTTGTTCTGACCGTTTCAGCCCCCTGAGCATTGCTCCCTGTGCGGGATTGAGGTGTCTAATTTCCTGAGGTATCCGCCCAGGCCGGGCTGACAAGGGAAATCACACCAGGAAGGGGAAGCATGCGACACCGTTTGATTTGTGCTGCCGCGCTCTTGTGCGCCGGGGCCGCCCAGGCCCAGTCAGACCTCCCGATCCATAGCCGCAAGCTCGCCAACGGACTCGAGGTGATCGTAATCGAGAACCATTCGGTTCCTCTGGTCACGGTCGAGATCGACGTGAAGAACGGGAGCTTCACCGAGAGTCCGGAGTACGCCGGCCTGTCACATTTGTACGAGCACATGTTCTTCAAGGCCAATCGCGCCATCCCGTCGCAGGAGAAATACCTGGAGCGAACGCGTCAGCTCGGGGCGAGCTGGAACGGGACCACGAGCGAAGAGCGCGTGAACTACTACATGACCGTCGGCGTGGACAGTCTCGTCCCGGCCCTCCAGTTCATGGAGGACGCGATCCGGTATCCCCTGTTCGATCAGAACGAGCTCGTGCGGGAAAGGCCGGTGGTGCTCGGCGAGTTCGACCGCAACGAGGCCAGCCCCTTTTTCCACCTGAGGCGCGCGGTCGACACCATCCTCTGGTCACCCGGCTACTACTCGCGCAAGAGCGTCATCGGCGACCGGCAGATGATCATCACCGCGACGCAGGAAAAGATGAACGCCATCAAGAGCCGGTATTACGTTCCCAACAATTCGGCGCTGATCCTGTCCGGAGACATCACACCGGAGCGCGGCTTCGGCCTGGCGCAGCAGGTCTTTGGCGACTGGCCAGCCGGCCCCGACCCGTTTTCAACTCCGGTTGAGAACCCGCCTCCACTGACCCGCAGCCAAGCCGTCATTGTGGAGAAGCCCGTCAACGGATCGGTGCTGTACATGGCATGGCAGGGCCCGAGCGTTCGCGCCGATCCGGGAGCCACCTACGCCGCGGATGTCCTGAGCACGGTGCTGGGCAACCCGACCAGCAAGTTTCACAAGCGCCTCGTCGACAGCGGCCTCGCCTTCAACGTCAGCCTCAGCTACTACACCCTGAACCACGTCGGTCCGATCAGCGTGTTCGCTCAGCTCGCACCGGAGAAAATCGCCGAAGCGCGACGGGTGATACTCGAGGAGATCGGGAAGATGGCGGACACCAGCTACATCACGACGAAAGAGCTGTCGGCGGCGCAGCGCCAGCTGGGAATCAACGCGCTCTACGAGCGCGAGAGCTCCGACGCATGGGCCCATACCGTTGGCTTCTGGTGGGCCGTCGCCGGGCTCGACTATTACCGCAACTACGTCCCGAACATGCAGCGAACGACGCGAGAGGATATTGTGCGCTACGTGCAGACCTACATGATCGGAAAGCCCTTCGTCACCGGAGTTCTCGTCAGTCCGGAGACTCGAGCCCGGCTCAATCTCACCCCGGACCTTCTCCTCGCTGGAGGCGCCCAATGACCCGCGCCCTCTCGACGGCACTTCTGGCCGCGGCAGTGATCGTCGCGTCCGCTGACGCGCAACAGGTGGCGGGCACGAGCAAATTCTCGGTATCGGGCATCCCCGTCATTTTCAAACCCGTCCGCGCGAACGATGTCGTCGCGGTTCGCGCGTACCTGCGCGGCGGCAGCGCGAATCTCACGCGTCGAACCGCCGGCATCGAAGCGCTGATGCTGGAAGCCGCGCAGCAGGGCACCAGCAAGTACGGCAAGGATGCGCTCAACGAACGGCTGGTCGAAACTGGTACGTCCATCTCCGCGGAGGCCGGTTACGACTACTCGGTTCTCTCGGTACGTGGCGTACGCCAGCACTGGGACGAAGCCTGGGACCTCTTTTCCCAGGTTGCCCTCCACCCGACATTTCCCGCGAGCGAGGTGGATCTCGTGCGATCCCGAATGCTCGACCAGCTGAAGCGCATTCCGGATAATCCCGACTCGTACCTTTCCTTCCTGGCCGACAGCGCTCTCTACGCGGGACACCCTTACGCCGCGCGTCCGGGTGGAACGCCGCAGTCCCTCGCGGCGATCCGGCGTGACGAGCTCGCTTCGTGGCACCGGCGCCGGTTCACGAAGGAGAATCTCCTGATAGTGGTGGTCGGCAACGTCAGCCGCGAGGACGTACGGGCTAAAATCGCGGAAACCTTCGCGCGCCTGCCGGCGAGGGGCGGCCGCGCGGTCGCGACGAGCGCACTCCGGCCGGTGACGCCCGACGTTGTCATCGTGAAGCGGGACCTCCCCACCAATTACATCACCGGCTACTTCTCGGCGCCGCCGCCGAGCCACCCCGATTTCGCGGCGCTACGTGTGGCGACAGACATTCTTTCCAACCGTCTCTTCGAGGAAGTGCGTACCAAGCGCAATCTGACATATGCCGTCGGAGCCGGCCTGGGCGCTCGCGCCGCCAACATGGGGAGCCTCTACGTGACGGCGGTGGAGCCGGATACCACGCTGAGGGTGATCTTCTCGGAAGTGAAGCGGTTGCAGGAGGAGCCGGTGCCTCCCTCGCGGCTGGCGGAAAACGTCGCCACCTATCTCACCAGATTCTGGCTCAATCAGCAGAGCAGCATGGGACAGGCGGCGCAGCTCGGAGCATTCGAGCTGGTCGGTGGCGGATGGCAGAATCTTTATCGGTTCGCCGACGCGGTGAGGCGGGTCACTCCGGCGGATGTTTCGCGGGTCGCCAGGAAGTACATGCAGCACGGGCGGTTCGCGGTGATCGGCGATCCTGCAAAGATCAATCGTACGCTGTTCGTTTCGTTTTAGCGGAGGGCACCAGCAATGGCCGAGGGGATCCAAGTAGTGGGTCGACAGTTGGTCAGTTCAAGTAATCAGTGGTTATGAGTTAGGCAAACTGAAACCACTGACCAACTTGAACTCAGGACTGCTCACTCACTACTTGGATCCCCTTTACGCATAAAAGGCCCAAGCGATTC
>DASTTD010000236.1:0-3951 GCA_035760325.1 Gemmatimonadaceae bacterium | reverse complement strand
GATCGAGCGAGTGACGGACGAGTGCCGGATCTCCCACCACCACTGTCTGCAGCTCATCGGGATGAAGGTGCTTCCGCGCGGCTTCACGCACGGCCGCTGCCGTCACCGCTCGAATGTTGCCGCGATAGGAGTCGTAGTAATCCGGAGGTAGGTCATGAATCACCAGATTAGCCAGTGCCGTGGCGACGGCGGAGGTCGTCTCGTAGCGGATCGGAAAGACGCCTTCCAGATAGTCGGTCGCGAGTGAAAGCTCCTCCGCCGAGATCTCCTCCAGGCGGATGCGATCGATCTCGAGAAAAATCTCCCGCAACGCCGGCGCGGTGACATCGCTCGCGACCGCCGTTGCGACGGCAAACGGTCCCGGATCACGCCGCCAGTCATAGTATGAGGAAGCGCCGTAGGTGTAGCCGTGCACCTCGCGAAGATTGAGGTTGATCCGCGATCCGAACAGCCCACCCAGCACGGCGTTCATCACCATTGTCGGAAAAAAATCCGCGTGCTTTCTGGGCAGCCCGACGTGGCCGACACGAAGCTCGGACTGAGGCGCGTCCTCCTTACTCACTATGTGGACGTTCCGTGTACCGCTCCGCGGCGCGACGACCAGCGTCCGTGCTGGTGACGTTCCGTTTATCAGTCCGCGGAAGGCAGGCTCGACCAGCGTGCGTGCCCGGTCGCGATCGATGTCTCCGGCGAGGATCACTGTCGCAGCTCCGGACACGAAGTGCGAGCGATAAAACTGTTCGACGTCGCTGCGCTTCAGTGCCGTCACGCTCTCCGTGCTGCCACCGTCCGGCTTCGAGTACCGCGACTCTTCCGCGTACACGAAGGACTCGAAGCACTCGTCCGCGAGCGCGCGCGGCTCGGTTTCCGTCTGAAGTATTTCCGAGAGCCGCTCCGACTTGAGGCGCTCGACCTCGCGATCCGGGAACTCCGGCGTGGTGAGAACTTCTCCCAGAAGCGCGAGGGCCGCCGGCAGCCGTTCCGAGAGAGCCGTGATCTTGATGAAGGTGCTGTCCCAATCCGCTCCTGACTCGAGCGAGGTTCCCAGCTGCTCGAATTTCTCCGCCAGCTCTGCGCCATCGTAGTGGCGGCTGCCTTCGAGAAGAGCTCTCGCGGTGAGCTTCGCGACGCCTTCCTTTCCGGCCGGCTCGTTACTGGACCCGGCATCGACCACCACCAGCACGGTGACTATCGGGAGCTTGGCGACGGGAGCAACCAGCAGCCGTAGGCCCCCGGACAAGCCTTCACTGTCGAATTTCGGGAACCGGTAACCGCGTGCCGGCCCCGGCTTCGGACGGAGTGCGGTGACCATCAGCTCACGCCGGCGGCGACGGCGAGAGTCTCTTCGATTTCGACGCGGTCTTTCGGAACGTACAGAAGACACGCGCGGTTGTCCCCGACCATTCGCTCCGCGATGAAGTCGTTCACCTTCTGTGCTGTCACCGCGCGATAGCGGCTCGTCTGCTCGTTGATCAGCTCCGGCTCCCGGAAGTACGTCGCAAACATCGAAAGTCCGTCCGCGCGCTCACCGGCCGACTGGAGGGATGTCACGAGGTCGGTCTCGATGAGGGCAAGGGCCCTGTTCACTTCTTCGGGCGTCACGCCGTCGGTCAGCAGCAGATCGATCTCCCGCTCTACTTCCTCCTCCAGCTGCGCGGTGCCCGTTTCCGCTCTCGCGGTGACATCGACGACGAACAGGTCGGTCCCTTTCGCCAGCCCGAAGGTGAACGCGGACGCCTCAGCCGCCACCTGTCGCTCACGCACCAGCGACTTGTGAAGCCGGCTCCCCTTCCTCATCCCCAGCAACGCCGAGCATACGCTGGAAGCATAGTGCTCCTCCGCGCCGAATACCGGAGCACGAAACGCGAGGAAAAGTCTCGCCAGATTGACGTTGTCGGGTACCACTTCGCGGAGGCGCTTTCCAAAAACGGGAGGAAGTGTCATCGAGGGAAGTGGCGGTTTCCCTTTTCCTCTGGGTATAGGCCCGAAATACTCCTGTACCAGTGCACGCGCATGCGCCGGATCAAAGTCGCCGGCGATCGACAGCACCGCATTGTCCGGTGTGTAGTAGGTCTCGAAGAACTGGCGAACATCATCCAGTGATGCCGCCGAGAGATCTTCCATCGAGCCGATCAGCGAATGCTGAAAGGGGTGCCAGGCGGGAAACGTCAGCTCCTGGAGCTTCTCCAGCATGGTTCCATACGGCTGATTGTCGACTGACCACCGGCGTTCGTTCTTCACCACATCGCGCTGGGTGTCGAGCTTTTCCTGAGTCATCGCGGGGAGCAGCTCGCCCATTCGATCCGCCTCGAGCCAGAGCGCGAGCGCGAGCTCATTCGACGGGACGGTCTCGAAGTAATTCGTCCGCTCGAGCCAGGTCGACCCGTTCAGGGTCCCGCCGGCCCGCTGAATCAGCTCGAAGTGCTCGTTGGAGCCGACATGGGCGGAACCCTGAAACAGCATGTGCTCGAACAGATGCGCGAATCCGGTGCGGCCCTCGCGCTCGTTGGCGGACCCGACATGGTACCAGAGATTGACCGCCACGATTGGGGCTGTGTGGTCTTCGGACAGCGTAACGAACAGCCCGTTATCGAGGTGAAAGGTTTCTATCGGAATCCGCATTGCCGTAAATTGCCCGCCATGCAAACTCCTTGGAACCCCCTTTGCGCCAGCGCGTGACCTTTACGCTGCTGCTGCTCTTCGGCCTGGTGCTGGGGCTGCTGCTCCTCACCTGGTGGGGTCAGGAGCGCATTCTCTTCCAGCCGCCGTCATTTGCCGACGTCACGGACGAACCGGAACGCGTCGAGTACGCGGCCGCGGATGGACAACGACTCGCGGGCTACCTCGTCGGCGATCCGAAGGCAGCACGTGGAGTTCTGGTCGGCTTCCACGGCAACGCGGATCTGTCCTACTGGCAGCTCGACTGGGGTCGTGAAGTCTCGAAGCGGACCGGGTACGCTGTTTTTCTGGCCGAGTATCGCGGATACATGTCGCTGGGAGGGACGCCGAGCTATGCGACGACGAAGCTCGATTCCCAGGCGGCATACGATCATCTGGTGAAGAGCCTCGGAGCTGATCCCAGCCGGCTCGCCTATTACGGCCACTCGCTTGGCAGCGGTGTGGCCGCCGAGCTGGCGGACAGGCAACCGCCACGAGCGCTCCTGTTACAGTCCCCCTTCACCTCCGCGCGAGCGATGGCGAGAGTGATCGCCTTCCCGCCAATAGGGCTGGCGTGGAACAGTGTTTCCCGCATCCACTTCGACACGAAGCACATCGTGTCCAGGCTCGATGTTCCGGTTTTTGTCGCTCACGGAAAGCGCGATCGCGTCGTGCCGTTTCGAATGGGGCTCGAGGTCTACGAGGCAGCGAAAAAAAAGGGCGAGCTTTTAACCCTCGATGGGGCGGGGCACAACGATATCGCCGATGTCGCGGGGGAGAGGTACTGGGAATGGATTGGGGCGGGGCTCAGATAAGGATGTGTGCGTTGTAACTGCGGAGAAACGACAGCTTTCGTTCCACGCTACTGGACTATCTGTCCAGTCATATCTCTAATCGAGATGGGTCCGACGTTCACCGCCTTGAGCGCGGCCTCGATGC
This sequence comes from Gemmatimonadaceae bacterium, assembly GCA_035760325.1. Lineage (GTDB taxonomy): Bacteria > Gemmatimonadota > Gemmatimonadetes > Gemmatimonadales > Gemmatimonadaceae > UBA4720. The sequence continues at coordinate 354 of DASTTD010000236.1, read as the reverse complement.
TCTTCCTGTCCCCGACGATGACGACCGCCAATGATCCGGGGTTGACGTACTGCCGCGCTACGCGCTCGACATCGGCCGACGTGATCGCCTCGATGTTCTGCACGTAATTGTTGTAGTAATCGAGCGGCAGCCCGTACATCGCGACCGGCACGAGCGCGCTGGCAATCTGAGGCGTGGTCTCGAAGTCGGACGGAAGCTGTAGCTGCAGGTATCGCTTCGCCTTGGAAAGCTCCTCGGCGGGTACAGACTGTCGGATCGCGTTCAGCTCCTTCATGAATTCGCTCAGTGCCGAATCGGTTTTCGCGGCGACGATCTCGGCGGACGCAATGAAGGGTCCGGCCGAACGGCGCATGT
>DASTTD010000235.1:0-4444 GCA_035760325.1 Gemmatimonadaceae bacterium | reverse complement strand
TGTAGTTTCCTTCTTGGTGGATCGCGATAAAAGCTGGATTTGGGAGGGGCGAAAAAGAGATAGAACGAAACTCACCCGGCAGCATTGCAGTTCTCGTTGCTGTTAACATTCGCCGGTGCGCTACCTCCTTCCGGCCTTGTGGTCCCTCCCCTGGCTCCTCCCCCAGATCATCACCTACTTCCGGCTGCGCAATTCGCGGTCGCTCGACGGCGAGAGCGCCCATCCTCCCTCCGATCCCCCGCTCGTTTCCGTAATCGTACCCGCGAGAAACGAAGCGCAGAACATCGCCCGCTGCGTCAGCTCGATCCTGGCAACGACTTATCCGAGCATCGAGCTCATCGCAGTGGATGACAATTCCACCGATCGAACCGCTGATATCGCCCGCGAAGCCGCGCGCGGTGACGCCCGCTTCCTGCTGGTGGAAAATTCTCCCCTCCCCAACGGGTGGTTCGGAAAACAGTGGGCGTGCAACACCGGCGCGATCACCGCGCGCGGGCAGATCCTCCTCTTCACCGATGCGGACACTCACCACGCGCCCGATCTGGTCACGAGATCAGTCAACGCCATGCGGCGCACCGACGCCGACATGTTCTCGGTCGCCGGCCGGCAGGAGATGGTGACCTTCTGGGAGAAAATCGTGCAGCCCCAAATGTTCAGCATCCTGTCCATGCGCTACGGCGGAACCGAATCAGTCAACAATTCGCCTCACGCGAAAGAGAAGATCGCAAACGGACAATGCATCTTCTTCACGAAATCGACTTACGATTCCATCGGCGGACACGGCAGCGTGCGGACGGTCGTGGCCGAAGACCTGATGCTCGCGCAAACAGCCTTCAGGCGCGGGAAAAAGCTGGTACTCATGCTCGGAGTCGATCAGCTCTCCACCCGGATGTACAGCTCGCTCAAAGAGCTTCTCGAAGGCTGGGGAAAAAACGTATTCGCCGGCGGCCTCGACTCCGTTCCCTTCGGACGCGCGGGACGAATCATCTTTCCATTCGCGCTCCTCACTCCACCGGTGATGCAGCTGCTGCCCGTCGCCGTTCTGCTCAGCGCCACGCTTGGCATCGCCTCCGGCGGGCTCCTCGTCTGGGCAGTCATAGCCGCTACCGCCATCCTGCTCTGGTGGCTCGTCGTTTACGCACAAAGCGGCGAATCGCCGCTCTACGCTTTCCTCTTCCCGCTCGGCGCGCTGATGCTGCTCTACCTTTTCTCCCGCGCGATCATTCGCGGCCGGGAAGTCACATGGAAGGGCCGCACCTATCTTTCGCAGTAGACCAACCCACTTCGCATAGCGCGGAGTTTCGCGCGCCCTCGCTGCCATTCGATGCATGAGCTCCACGTCGCCACCGCTACCCTCTCGCGGTGCCGACTCTCGAGTGTTCATCAGCGCTTCTCGCTGGCGCCATCCACGTCGACGACCTCGCCGCAATAACACGAGAGCTCGGCTTCGGCACAGCCCTTCCGCTCGACTCTCTCGCTCGTAACGCCCTCGGACTTCCCTCACCCATCAACCGCGCGACGGTCGCGCGTGGACCTGGCGCTCTCAGGGCCCTCCACCTCGAGCTGGCCACGACCGCCACTCGGGAAATTCTCGCCGCCGTTGCCGGCTCACTGGCACGGCAGACTCCACAGCTCCTCTGGATAGTCCTCGCCGCCGACGGACACCAGGTCGCCATCATCTGCTGGTCTCCCGCCGCACGGCATCCCCGGATCGTCTCGCTCCTGTGCACCCGCGACAAGGTGTTCACGAGCGATGCGGAAACGCTCTGCTCACTCGCCGCCGCCTCCGCCGCCTCCGCCGCCTCCACCGCTTCCACCGCCTCCACCGCCTCCACACCCACCGATCTCCTTACCCACTCCCGCTACCTCGACACACTCGGCAGACAATCCATTACGGGCAGGTTTTTTCGATCACTCGAAGGAACGGTCACGGACATGTCTGAATCACTGAGTCCGACGATAGCCCTGCCGGAGCGGCGGGAGCTCGCACTGGTTTGTCTGTCGAGACTCGTTTTTCTGTCGTTTCTCCAGACGAAAGGATGGCTCGACGGTGATTTCGGTTTTCTCGAGAACGGATACGCGCACTGCCTGGAGCGCGGAGGGCGGTATCAGAAACGAGTCCTCGAGCCGCTGTTCTTCGGAACCTTGAACACCAGAGTGCGATCGCGCGCTGCGCGAGCGAGAGCGTTCGGCAGGATTCCGTTCCTGAACGGAGGTCTCTTCGCACGCTCCAGCCTCGAAAAGCGCGCGAGACATCTTGCGTTCACCGACGAAGCAGTCGGCAACGCGTTCGGAAATCTCCTGTCGCGCTACCGCTTCAGCGGTCGCGAGGATTCTTCCGGATGGTCCGACGCATCGATCGATCCGGAAGTGCTTGGCAAATCCTTCGAAGCACTCATGGCGTCGGAAGACCGCAAGGGAAGCGGCGCCTTTTACACGCCACAGGAGCTGGTGGAGCACGTCACGGAAGAAGCCCTCGCCGGGCTGGAGGCGAAAGGCGCGACGCTTGTGATGGTGCAGACGCTGCGGATCATCGATCCTGCATGTGGCTCGGGGGCCTTTCTCGTCTACATGCTGGAACGTCTTGCCCACTTGCGTCGCGAGATGGGAGAAAGAGGTTCGGTCGCCGAGTTGCGGCGTCGGGTCCTGGAAGGGTCGATCTTCGGCGTCGATGTGAACCCGACTGCGGTATGGCTGTGCGAGCTCCGGCTCTGGCTTTCCGTGGTAGTGGAAAGCGAAGAGGTTGATCCCATGCGCGTCGTGCCACTCCCCAACCTCGACCGGCACATTCGCGTCGGAGATTCGCTGACAGGCACCGGATTCATCGGAGGGCCGGGAGCGGCCGGGATCAGGCTGCAAATCCTGCGCGACCGCTATGTTCGCGCGACCGGTCCGCGGAAGCTCTCTCTCTCCCGCGCTCTCGACCGCCAGGAGCGGAATGCCGCCATCGATGCGGCTTCCCGATCCGCCGCAAGGCTGCGCACCGAGCGCAAGGAGCTGCTGCTGCATCTGCGAGCACGTGACTTGTTCGGTCAACGATCTCCGCCCGGGAGCCTGGAGCGCAACCGTCTTGTCGAGCTGAGGCGGGAGATACGAGCCGAAACATGGAGAGCAAGGAGCCTCAGGAGCGGCGGAGCGCTTCCATTTTCGTTCGAGGCTCAGTTCTCCGATGCGGCCGCTGCGGGCGGCTTCGACATCGTCATCGGAAACCCGCCATGGGTCCGGCTTCACCGAATCGCGCCAGCGAGCCGCGTGGCGCTGCGGAGAGCCTTCGCTGTCTACCGCGACGCAGCCTGGCGCAGCGGGGCGGAGCTGGCCGGCGCTGGACGCGGGTTTGCCGCGCAAGTCGACATGGCGGCTCTCTTCGTCGAGCGGTCGACGGACCTGCTGAGGCCGGGAGGGATCCTGGCGTTGCTACTCCCCGCCAAGCTATGGAGGTCGCTCGCGGGTGGCGGCGTGCGCAACCTGCTCGCGGAGCGAACACAGCTGCTGAGGCTCGAAGATCACGCCGACGCCAGATCCGGCTTCGACGCCGCTGTTTATCCATCGCTCCTCGTAACCCGGATGCGGTCGTGCGCTTCCGCGGTGACCGGGCCGCCCGCGGCGCCACCGCATCCGCGCTGCGAAGTGCACACCCGGGAGCGTGTCGTGCGGTGGGAGTCGCACCCGCGGGAACTGGCACTCGACGATACACCTGGCAGTCCCTGGCTGATTATTCCGCAGGAAGTCCGCCGAGTGTTCGAGTTGATGCGCGGTGCGGGAAGGCCAATGGCGAGCTCTGTGTTCGGCCGCCCGCTGCTCGGAGTAAAGACCGGGTGTAATCACGCGTACATCGTCCGAGTCGATTCCGTGAACGGCGACATCGTGACGATACACAATGGCGAACGCGGAGGGACGATCGAGCGGCAGCTGCTCCGGCCCGTAGCTCGTGGCGAGTCTCTCGCTCCTCATGGTTTACCGGAGGACGCGGAGCACATCATCTGGCCACACGACGAGCGCGGCCGGCCGTTGAAAGCGTTACCGCTCTTGGCCAGGCATTGGTTCCTTCACTACCGCCGCCAGTTGTCTCGGAGGACGGATCTCAGCTATTGCCGTGAGTGGTGGTCGCTTTTCCGGATCGAGAGCGGCCGAAGTGATACGCCGAGGGTGATATGGAGTGACATCGGAAAACGGCCGCGCGCGATAGCGATCGATGCGGGAAGCGATCTCGTCCCGCTCAACACCTGCTATGCAGTCCATTGTCCGACTGTGGCCGATGCACGCGCGCTCGCCACGCTGCTCAATGGTCCCCTTGTCGCTGCGTGGCTGGATGTGATCGCAGAGCCGGCGCGTGGCGGCTATCACCGGTACCTGGGATGGACGATGGCACTCCTGCCAATTCCCAGTCAGTGGGACGCTGCTCGCGAGTCTCTTGCTTTCTCGCGTGAAGCTTCTGAACGGGGCT
>DASTTD010000234.1:0-3091 GCA_035760325.1 Gemmatimonadaceae bacterium | reverse complement strand
AGACCTTGCTGAGATTGGTGAACGCAACGCTCTTCGTGGCGGGAGCTTTGGCGGGTGGATTCGGCGGCTCGCGCGACACACCGCCGCTTCGATCTGCCTCGGTCCCATTGGTGTCGGTCTCATCACGCCGGTCGCTGGAGTGAGAGTCCTGCTCCGCTGGACGATCGTACTTTGCTTCGCTCAACACCTGCCGCTCGCATTCGTGCGGCCGCTTGTCGGTTCTCAGCCGCAGGAACGTAGCGTGGCGCAGCAATCCGTCGGGAGTGAACTCGCGGTAGCACACTTCACAGACATGCACCGCATCGACCCAGACTGTCGTGGTCGTCTCCGGGATCTGCTCACTCCGGAGCGGCTCAGTCCCGCCATTCATCGGGCCGGCGCACAATGGATCCCTTCGGATGATCGGCTCGAGCAGCGCGTGCAGGTCCTTCAGCAGACCGTCGTTGAATCCGGTGCCGACCCGCCCGGCGTAAACGAGGGTGCCGTTTACCCAATCGGCGAGCTGAAGCGCACCGATGTGCGCGCGACTTCCCTTCGGCCTGGTGAAGCCAACGATGACGAAATCGGCGGTCGGGTCGGTTTTGATCTTGAGCCAGTGCGGCGACCGACCTTTTCTGTAAGGGCAATCGGCTTTCTTCGCGACGATCCCTTCGAGTCCCATCTCATTCACCTTTTCCAGAAACGCTTCGCCTTCCCGCTCGATGTGATCGAGGTAGCGAACAGCGCCAAGCGCGGGAACGACATCCTTGAGGAGCTGTTTGCGTCGAAGGAGCGGCAGCGGCCGCAGATCGAAATCCTCGAAGGCCAGCAAGTCGAATGCGTAGAACGTCGCCGGCAGCTCGACCGCGGCGCGGCGGATCTCCATCGCCGAAGACAGTCTTCCACGCTGCTGCAATCTCGAAAAGCTCGGGAGCCCCTTTTCATCGCAGACGACGACTTCGCCATCGATTATGCACTCGTCGTACGGCAGCGCCTTGATGGCACGGGCGGCCTCGGGAAAGACCGCGGTGTAGTCGTTCCCATTCCGGGTGAGAAGCAACGCCTCGCCCTTTGACTTGCTGGCGATCAGACGGTAGCCGTCGAGCTTCAGCTCGAAGATCCAGTCGTCGTGCGTGAACGCGTCATCGCGCGTCTCGCAGTGCATCGGCTCCACCTTCCGCGGGTCGACGCGGCCGCGCACCGCTTTCTCTTCGCGCTCGAGCGACGCGCGGATCTCCGCGCCTGGTCCCTGGCCGGACTTGATCTCCTCGACCGTGAGCCCGGAGAGAACGGAGTCCTCGGAGAAGTCGTCTTTTTCTCCCGCCGCCTTCATCCAGGAGTCGCGCTCCTTGATGAGGAGCCAGTCGCGCTCGGACTTCTTTATCTTCACGAGAGTCCACTTGCCGTGGAGCTTGTAGCCCTTGAGCTCGAAGAGCAGCTTCCCCTTTTCCAATCCCTCGCGCCACGGCTCGAGCGACACCCATTCGCCGCGATCCCAAACGATCACGCCCCCGGCACCGTAGTTCCCCGCCGGGATGATTCCCTCGAAGTCCCCGTACTCGAGCGGGTGGTCCTCGACCTTCACCGCCAGGCGCTTCTCTGCCTGATCGTACGAGGGACCTTTCGGGACAGCCCACGAGCGCAGCACGCCGTCCATCTCCAGCCGCAGGTCGAAGTGGAGATTCCGCGCGGCGTGCTTGTGCACGACGAAAAGATTTCCGGGGACGGGAGAGACCGGGCCGAACGGCTCAGGTGTCCGATCGGGCGACCGCTTTGCGCGGTAGGCCGCTAAATCGTCTCCTGAAATACCGGATCCGATTTTGTTACTTGCGCCCATTGGTCTCTTGAATGAAAGTACAGCAGGAGTACTTTTCCACGCTGGCAATATTTGTGATAAGACGGCGTCTCGCCAGCTTTTTTTTCGCACTTTCCCCACTCTTCCCTTCCATGGCTGCCAGATCAATCGGAACCGCGACGATCTCCTTCGGTCTCGTCTCAGTGCCCGTCAACATCTACTCGTCTTCCGAATCAAAGGCGAGCGTCTCGTTCAACATGCTGCACAAGAAGTGCAGCACACGGCTCAAGCAGCAGTATATCTGCCCCAAGGACAACGAGATCGTAACGCGGGACCAGACGGTCAAGGGTTACGAGTTCTCGAAGGATCAGTACGTCGTTCTCACCCCCGAAGAGCTGAAGGCGCTCGAAGAAAAAGCGACGAGCACTATCGACGTCGTGGAATTCGTGCCGCTTTCCGGCGTCGACCGCGAGTACCTCGATAAGGTGTACTATCTCGGACCAGACAAGGGTGGCGACCGCGCCTACAGGCTGCTCGCTGCCGCGCTCAAGGAAACCGGGAAGGCCGCCCTCGGACAATACGCCGCACGCGGCCAGCAGCACTTGGTTCTCCTGCGCCCGCTCGATGGAGTGTTGGTGATGGAGCAGCTGCACTACGCCGACGAGATCCGTCCGACCACGGAGGTGACTATCCCGCCCGGCGAGGTGAAAGAGGCCGAGCTCAAGCTGGCGACCCAGCTGATCGACCAAACCTCGAACGAATCGTTCGAGCCCGCCAAGTACAAGGACACCGTGCGCGAGCGCGTCCTCGAGACGATTCAGAGGAAGATCGAAGGACAGGACATCACCGGCGACGCCGCGCCCGCCTCCACCGACACCAAGATGCTGGACCTGATGCAGGCCCTGAAGGCGAGCCTCGCCAAGGAGAAACCCGAGAAGCCGGAAAAGGCGGAGAAGACGGAAAAGGCGGAGAGCGGCAGGAAGCGAAAGGTTTCGTGAAGCTGCTCGCGGGAACGAGCGGCTACGCGTTCAAGGAATGGAAGGGCTCGTTCTATCCTGAAGATCTCAAAGCCGATGGGATGCTGGGCTTTTATGCCAGCAAGTTTCCGACGGTCGAGATCAACAACACGTTCTACCGGCTGCCGAAGGAGAACGTGTTGCGGGAATGGGCGGCGCAGGTCCCCGAGCAGTTCACCTTCTCGATCAAGGCGAGCCAGCGCATCACGCACTATCAGCGGCTCAAGCCCGAGTGCGCGGACACCGTCGATTTCCTGCTCCGCAATACCGCGACGCTTGGCGATCGGCTGGGACCGATCCT
>DASTTD010000233.1:0-7009 GCA_035760325.1 Gemmatimonadaceae bacterium | reverse complement strand
AGTAGAGATGGACGAGCGGAGCGGAAACGGCGGACCAAACGACAGCTCGGAGCCGAGGGTCAGTCGGAAGACACCCCGTGGATTCGCGGCAATGAATCCCGAGGCACAGCGGGCGATCGCCGCGAAGGGCGGGCGCGCCGCGCACCAGAAAGGAACAGCGCACGAGTTTACCAGCGAAGAGGCCCGAATCGCCGGCCGAAAGGGTGGCGAAGCATCACGCGGTGGCCGCAGATCCAGCGGCGGCACCGGTGAGGGAACGACCGAATCCGGAAACACCACGACCGAGACGAGCGAGAACAGGAGCGAAAACAGCTGACCGACCCAGCCGGGACGGAAGCGAGCGAGGCACGGGTTACCGTGCCTCGACGTGTTTTATCCCCCCTCACCTGACCCGCTCGCGCTTCCCTGCGGCCATCAGATCGGTCTTCCCGAGGAGCGCGCGAAGCCGGAATCCTAGCGAAGCATGTCGACGTGGATTATCCCGTCTTCCTCATAGGGCGCCGACGCGGGCTGAAATCCGAAGCTGGCGTAAAACTTCTCCAGATAGCGCTGTGCCGCGATTCGAACCGGCCGGTTCGGCGCCAACCCATCGAGCCTGCGCAGCGCCTCGGCCATCAGCATCCGGCCGAGACCCGTGTGTCTCACTTCCGCCGCGGTGACGACGCGGCCCACTGATCCTTCGGGATACCGGATCCCCGGCTCGAAAATCCGCGCATACGCCACCAGCCTGGGAGCGCCGTTTTCGCCGAGCCAGCCGAGTAGATGCCATGCGTCCGGGTCGCGGCCATCGGCATCGAGATAGGCGCAGTTCTGCTCGACGACGAACACACCTTCGCGGAGCCGGACGATCTCATAGAGCTGATCCGGCCTGAGGTCGTGAAAGCGCGAGCACTGCCAGCTGATTTGCGCGCCTGTCCCGGTCACGGTGCTTCCGTATTCTCAGCGGCCAACGTCATCGGGATAACATAACATGCGAAAATGAAAGAGACCCCGGGCAAGCGCCGGGGTCTCTTTTTCGGGATTTCCCAATTACGGAGCGTTACCGGTCCGCTATCTGTTGATCGCGTTGTCCAGACAGGTCCGGTTGGTGGATGCACAAGTCGTCGTCGACGTAGAGGCGACCGTGATGTCACCGCGTGCGGTGATCGTGTAAACTCTCCCCGCTACGAACGAAACGCCGGTTCTGCGCAGGATATTCGTGGCCGAGCCGGCGGATCGCGTGCTCAGACTATAGGAGCCGGTGGGCAGGAGGGTGAACGCGCCGCCCGTCTTGTACGCCACATCTCCACCGACGGCCTGCTCCTGTCCCGTATCCGAATGCGTCGCATACAATGTCATCGGATTCGAGTTGAAGATCGCGTTGACGAATCGTACCTGAGCGCCCGACCATTCGATCTCGGCCGGGAACGCATCCTCCACCACGAAGGCATCTACAGTTTTTGTCGTGGTGTTGTAGACTCCGCTCTGATAGTACGAATAGCTCTTCCCATCCTCGATCGTTGCCGTGACGCTGGATATCGGCAGATCCTTGTCCGTGGCTGCTGCGATCCTGCCCGTCAGAGTGTACTGGCCCGGCTCGATTCCCGCATATAACCCGCCGGCAGCCTCTCCCCCGTAACCGACTCCGGTCACGGCCTCCGTCCCCGTACTGCTGAAGACGGCCGTCACCTTCGTGTCGTTGGCGTAGAAATTCACGGCAGGCGCGCCGATGCCGAAGTTGAAGAACTTGATTTGCGACGCGGGGAGATCGCCGACTATGTCCTGAACGGCGTTTTTCTCGTAGTCGCAGGACGACAGAGCGGCGGCACAGAGCAGCACCGCAAATGATTTATGTCTTTTCATAGTGGTCACGGCTCGATGATCCAGATCGGCTTCGTCTGATAGTCCGCCGCGAGGCCGCCGATGGCGTCGAGACCAGGTCTGTTCCACACGTATTCCGAGTTGTATCGCGGCCTCAACCGATAAACGAGCTTACCCGCGTTGTCGGGGTACAGATTCGATGGCGGGGCGAAGCCGGGGAAAACCTGCCTGCCGCTTGCCGGATCGATGTCCGTATAGTGAAACCGGCGCATGTCCATCCAGAGCTCGTTGTGTCCCCATCCCCACTGGGCGATGTATTTCTGGGACAGGATGTGGGTGAGCGTCAGTCCCGCCGCGGAAGGCATGATATCGGGATCGGCGAGAAATGCGGCCTCCTCCGCCGCGCTGATGGCCGGCTCCGGCTGACCGGTCTCGGCGACTCGGGCGTTGACGAAATCGATGTGCGACGTGATACCGTTGCGGTACGCCGCCAGCGCGGTTGCTCTGTCCCCGGCTCTGTACGCGGCTTCCGCCTTGATGAATTGCAGCTGTGAATAAGTCATCGCGGGATGCCGCACGTCGTCATCGAACAGGTATCTCCCGGGCAATCCGAGGCCACCGGCTCCCGGATAACCGTGGAGATTGTTGGGCTGCTGCGCGGCGCTGAGCCCGCCGAACCCCCCGACGTTCGGATCGAGCCCGCGGAACTGTCCGTCCGGTGACGGGGACAGCATCCGCGTCATGCGCGGGTCGGGCGCTCCCAGCTGCGTGCCGTTCATCAGCTCGACCACGAATATGGTCTGTCTGAGAGGCCTGAAGGAGGGAACGAGATTTCCTCTCGTACGGCCGTAGAAATTTCTGTCGTCATTCACGGTGCCGGGATACAACAGCAGCGCATCGTCGGCGTTGCTCGCCAATGACTGATCGACCGCGGCGATTACCGCGGCGGGATCGTACGAAGACTTATTGGTATAGTGGCCGAGATTGATGGCGAGAATACCATAAGCGAACTTCAGCCACTTCGTGCGGTCACCGTTGTATATCTTGTCGCCGCGCGCCATGTAGCCCGCGTCGACCGCGCCATCGCTTCGCTGCAGGTACACTATCGCGCTGTCCAGCAGGCGCCGCACTTCGTCGTACGCGAATTCCTGGCTGTCGTAATTGAAGCTGAATTTGCTCGGATCGATGGCTTCCTTGACGATGATTTCGCCATGCAGATTAGCAAGCTGCTGCCAGCCCCACGCCTTGAGAACGTAGCCGACCCCCAGAATATCCCAGCGCTCCTCGGCCTGGGCGATCTGCATCATGTCGATGAGGTTCTGGCCGAATGACCAGTAGACATCCCTCCACTGCTGTCCGGCGTTGTCGCTGCCGGGGTCGTACCCCATTCGGTCCCATGACGACAGTCCGGCCGTCGTCGACTTCCACTGCTGGGTGTACATCCCGACGAACCGCCCATCCCACTGGGACCCCGAAACCATCCAGTGCAGCATCTGCGGCAGGTACAGATTCGCCGCCACCGTCTCCGGCGCGTTCGGGTTGACGTTGACGGCCAGGAAGTCCTGGCAGCCCGCGGAGAACCCGAGGGATCCGGCGAGTACCAGGACGCGTGCCTTTTTCATCGATGTATTCGTGAACCGTATCGATTTCATCTTTAGAATCCCATCCTGAGCCCGAAGTTGAACGCGCGCGGCATCGGGAAATTGCCGAAGTCCACCCCCGCCGCCCCCGACCCTCCCGTCGCCGCGGTGTTGCCGTTCACGATCGGATCCATCCCGGAGTAGTTGGTCAGGAGCAGGAGATCCGTGGCCGTCATGAACACGCTTGCCCGCTTGAAGCGCCCCTCGGGCAGCGCATAGCTGAGCGTCACGTCCCGGAGCCTGAACCAGTTGATGTCCTTCTCGATGAAGAGCTCTTCGCTCATAAATTCGTAGAAGGCCGTGTTGGCGGCCGGGGTGACGACGATCGTGTTGCGCGTGGGGTTATCGGTGTTCTCCCTGCCGTCCCTCAACACCCCCTCGATCACCCGCGGTATCTCGCGGTCCAGCGTGCGGGTGGCGAGGCCCCGGGTGGTGAGGAAGTGTTCCGTGGCATTGAACACGTCTCCTCCCTTCCGGATATCGACCAGCGCGCTCAGGGACGCGCGCTTGTATCTGAGGGTGTTCGAGAGACCGATCGTGAAATCCGGTTGGCGGTCGTAACCGGCGTCGATGAAATTCGTCGAGCGAAGCGGGAGGCCGGTCGTGGGACTGATCAGCAGATCACCGGCGTCGTTCCGTAGATAGAATCTGCCGGTTAGGGAGCGTGTGGACAGACCGGGACCGGTACCGTTGCGGATGTTGCCGTACAACCAGGTATCCGAGTTGTAGGACTCCGGCAGTTCATGAGGCAGCTCCAGTACTCTCCCTCGCGACCTGTCGAAATTGGCCAGCAGATCCCATGAGAGGTTATCCCTCAGGATGGGAGTGCCCCGAACAGTGAGCTCCAGGCCTTCGTTTCGCGTCACGGCTCCGTTGAGATTGAACAGCACGAAGCCCGTCGCGTAGCTCCCCCTGATGTTATCGACGATCTGGTCCTTGGTCTGCTTGCGGTACATCGTCGCATCGATGCCGAGCCTGTTGTCCAGGAAGCTCAGCTCGGTGCCGAACTCGTAGGACCTGGCGAACTCCGGCCGCAGGTTGACGTTGGGCCCCCAGAAACCGTACCCATATCCGCCGTACGACGTCGTCTTGAACTCGAGCGATGGGCGGAAGGCATACGGTCGTGCATCCTTGCCGACTTCCGCGTAAGCCGCCCTCAGCTTGCCGGTCATGAACCTGCCGATCGCCGGAAACGCGTCGGAGAAGACGAAGCTCGTCGACACTCCGGGATAAAAGAAAGAGTTCCGCTCCTGCGGGATGGTCGAGGTCCAGTCATTGCGGCCGTCGAGTGTGACGTAGAGATAGCGCTTGTAATCGAGCGTCAGCCGGCCGAAAAGACCGATCAGGCGGCGCTGCGCGATCCTCGTGGCGCTCGACCGCAGGTTGGTGTTGTTGACCGAGACGAAGTTCGGCTCGAGGAAATCGCGGCCCACCGCCGCGTCGACCGTCGACTTGTAGTCGCTCACCTGGTTGCCCAGCAGGCCGCTGATCGAGATGGCGCTGGTGACCGGACGGCTGTGGACGTTGAACAGCGTCTGCACGTTGGTGTTTCGCGTCATGTCGTTCGCGACGTCGATGATGCCGTTGTTCCCAGCGCCCCAGATGCTCTCGGGATGGCGCAGAATCTCGGTCTGATTCGTGTAGGTGTCGGTTCCGATGTTGGTCTTGAGATTACCCCAGGAGAACGGCGCGATCGTCAGCCCGACGTTGGCGATGAGGCGGTTGTTCTTGGAGCTGTTGAAGTTCTTGTCGACGCTGAAGTACGGGTTGTCTATCTCCCCTCCCAGGGAGAGCGCGGTAGCCCGCCGCCGGGTGCCGGCGGGCGTGAGGTAATCGGACGCGTCGTCCGTCTGTGGCCATACCAGCAGCCCGACCAGGACGCCGTTCGCGCCCTTGAAGGACTGATTGTTGTCGGCGTAGGTGTAGTTCATCGACAGGTCGGCGTTCAGCCATTCATTGACCTGCGCCTGCGACGCGCCGGTGAGATTGATCCGGTCGTACTTGTCGTTTGGAACAACCCCCTGCTGGTTGGTGAGCGAGGTCGCCAGCCGATAGTTGATCCGGGCGTCCTGAGCCGCGCCGCTGAATGTCAGGTTGTGCTTCTGGGCTGCACCACGCTGGAAGAAGCCGTCGATGTTGTCGAAAAACTGGGTTCCGGCCGGATAGGGACTGCCCCAGTACTCGAGTGAGCCGGTTGCCGTGCCGCTCGGGCCGTAGACGCTCTGAATCTCCGGTCTGTCGCGAACGCTCTCGAACCTGAAGCTGTTGTTGTAGTCCAGCCCGCCGACGCCCGCCTTGCCGCGCTTGGTCGTGATCACGATCGCGCCGTTCGCCGCATCGATGCCGTAAAGGACGGCCGCCTCGGGGCCCTTGAGCACGACCAGGCTCTCGATATCCTCGGGGTTGAGGTCGGCGGCCCGATTGGTGAAGTCCACACCACGGTTTTCGAAGGAAAACCCCGAACCCCCGAACGAGGACGCGAGCACACTGGTGTGGAGAGTCTTGTTGTCCATCGGCAGTCCATCGATGATGAACAGCGGCTGGTTGCTGCTGCTGATGGAGCTGACGCCTCTGATCGTGATCGACGACGACGCGCCGGGAACACCAGAGGTGCTGACCACTTCGACGCCGGCAATCCGTCCCTGCAGGGCATTCACGAAGTTCTCTCTCTGAGTCTCGGCAATGGCTGCGCCTCTCACGCTCTGTTGAGCGGTGCCAATAGATCTTTGCGCTGCCGTCTGGCCCAGTGCGGTGACGACGACCTCATTCAGGGTCGCGACGACCATGCTCAGCGCGAAATCCTGCGTCGCACTCCCGGAGGCGGGTACCGTTATCGAAGCGCGCGCGGGCGCGAAGCCGACTCTCCGGGTGCTGACCGCGCGTGTCCCGGGCGGAACTCCAGTGATCGTGTAGGTACCGTCCGGTCCCGTCTGCCCGCCGACAGTGGTGCCCTCGACGCGCACCTGCACCCCGACGACCGGTGCGCCTGTCGCCGCATCGCTGACGCGGCCGCGGATGATGCCCGTCCCCTGGCCGACGGCAAGCGCGGGAGTCGCAAGAAAGGCGAGCGCGAAAAAACCAAGAACGCGACGCAGCTGCATGGTACCTCCAAAACGGTCGTAGATGGTGAAGCTTGCGCAATGCGACTGACTATCGTGCACGGCCTCGGCGCGAAGGTTTCCTAAAGGGCGCCGGGGCGGGCTATCATATTTCCGGGTCGAAAACTTGTCAAATCAGCTCGTCGAATCCGGCTGCTTCGGCTGGGGAACCCTAGTTTGGTGCAGTGCACGGCGATGTGCAAGGGAATTTGTTTTTCGGCTCGTTCCAGCCTCCCCCACTCATAGTAGTTTGCGTGACTGGCGAACACCTTCCCTCTGCATCGATTCCATGAAACGAAGATTCCATTTTTCTGTTCCGCTCCTTACCGCGCTCGCCTCTGCCTGCGCTCCGGCAACACCGCCCGGCAACGCGATCGGAGTCCCCGGAGTCGATGCATCAGCACGGCGACTGCTCGGGCCGGCCACTCCGGGTGCGACGGCCGTTCTGTCGTCCGCGGATCGGAGCTGGGT
>DASTTD010000232.1:0-5100 GCA_035760325.1 Gemmatimonadaceae bacterium | reverse complement strand
ATGCTCGCCGCGGCAGTGGTCCTCGCTCTGGCGCTGGGCTTTGCTGCCTCGTTCGGGGTCGAGCTCAGAAGCCCGCACATCGCGGACGCGAAGGAAGCGGAGCAGATGAGCGGCGCGCGTGTGCTCACGGTCGTCCGCCCTCCCGAAATCGTGGTGGAGCGAAGCCGCCGGCAGGTCGACGTCGAGGCACCGCCGTTGATCGACGTCGTCTCGGAGAGCTACCGTACGCTCTACCTCCATATCGCGGCGGTGGATGCGAGTGTGCCCATCGTGACGATCACCGGCGACGATCCGGCGATCGTCGCGACTGTGGCTGCCAATCTCGCCGCATCGGCCGCGTACGAAGCACGGAGCACGCTCCTGGTCGATGTCGATCCGACCACCTGCAGCGTCGCGAGCGTGCTGCGAATCAGGCCGGACCCCGGGCTCTCGGGAATCGTGACGGGCGCCGCCACGTGGCCCGAGGCGATCGTCCCGACTACGATCGGTCGCGACCGTCCCCTGGATGTACTGCCCAGTGGCACCAGGCGGGTCGGACTGCCGGAGCCGGAAGTGGTGGACGAAGTGCGCAGCGAGCTCGCTCGAATGCAGCGGCGCTATGACTTCATCATCATCTCCGCGCCGACGAGCTACGTTCAGCGCAGCGCATCGAGCATCATCCCCGCGCCCGACGTGATTCTTTGCGCACGGCTCGCTCATACGACCGTCGCGGCGCTGAAGACGGCCGTGGACAGCCTCCGTGGCGCCGACATGCGCATTCACGGACTCGTTCTCTGGGATGCGGAAATGCCCCAGCTGGAAACGCGGGAAGAACTGTTGACCGCTGGTGCCGCGCAGGCCGGCAGCTACCAGCCCGAGCTCGCCGCAGCGCGGTAGCGCTCCCGAATGGCCGAAAGCATTCCGGACCTGAGAGGAATTCCCAAGGCGCGCGCATACGCGGAGCTGCAGGCACATGGCGACGCCATTCTCGACGGCACTGACGACACGATCGCGGGAATGGCGACGATGGCCTCACTCGTTCACAATGCGTTCGGGTATCTATGGACCGGCTTCTATCGAGTCGCCACTCCTCACGCCCTGCTCCGCGTCGGACCATACCAGGGCAGCCTCGGCTGCCTCGAGATCGCGTTCGGTCGCGGGGTCTGTGGGACTGCTGCCCTCGAGCGGCGAAGCATTATCGTTCCGGATGTGGAAAAATTTCCCGGCCACATCGCATGTGACTCGAGATCCCGGTCGGAGATAGTCGTTCCGGTCAGCGATCGGCGGGGTGAGCTGATCGCGGTCCTCGATGTGGACTCGGAGGAGCTCGATTCATTCGATGAAGAAGACCAGCGCGGCCTCGAGCGGATGGTGTCCTGGTTCGCGAGATCGGAACAGTGACCCAGTCAGGCTACTCCGACGTCATCAACCACGCGCTGGCTTTCGCGGCGAAGCATCACGACCGTCAGGTGCGGAAAGGGACGAAGCTTCCCTACCTCACTCACCCGGCAAACGTCGCCGTGATTCTGACCCGCTATGGTCGGGGTGACGACACCGTCGTCGCGGGCATATTGCACGACGTGATCGAGGACTGCGTGCGGGATGGGTACACACGCGAGATGCTGGAGCAGCGCATCGGCGACAAGTTCGGCCCGCGGGTGCTGGACACGGTTCTCGCGGTCACGTACCGGCGCCACGATGACGATGGCATCGAGCTGTCCGGCGATGACCGTAAGGACGATTACCTGGCCCGCCTGGCGACTGCAACGGAAGAAGCCAGGTGGGTGTGCGCGGCAGACAAGGTGCACAATGCGTCGACGATCCTCGCGGATCTGCGGCGAACCGTCGATCCGGATACGGTGTGGAATCGCTTCGGCGGTGGGCGAGCGAAGGTGGTGCGGTGGTATCGCGCTGTCTATGACCGGCTGCGAGAGGTGGGATTCAATGCGCCGATCATGGCGGAGCTCGACAGGGTGTCGAGCGAGCTCGCGACTATGCAGTAGGCTGGCTCGGGCGGGAAAGTTCGCACGAGGGCTTTCCGACTTACACCGTGGTCGAAACCGCGGAGCCGTATGTCCGCTCCACGTAATCCTCCAGAATCTGAAGGAACTCCGGAACGATCTTCTCACCCTTGAGCGTGATGAGCAGCTTCCCGTCGACGTAGACCGGAGCTTTGGGATCCTCGAATGTCCCGGGCAGCGAGATGCCGATATTCGCGTGCTTGGACTCTCCCGGACCATTCACGACGCATCCCATCACCGCGACCTTGAGCTCCGTGACGCCCGGGTACCGCTCGCGCCAGACGGGCATCTGCTCGCGCAGGTACGTCTGAATGTCTTCCGCCATGTGCTGGAAGAAGGTCGATGTCGTGCGGCCACAGCCGGGACATGCAGTGACCTGGGGGTTGAAGCTCTGTAGCTCGAGAGACTGGAGGATCTGCTGCGCGACCTGGACTTCCTCCGTCCTGTCTCCCCCCGGCCGCGGCGTGAGCGAGACCCGAATGGTGTCACCGATTCCTTCGGTGAGCAGTATCGAAAGCGCGGCGGTGCTCGCAATAATGCCTTTGGCGCCGAGGCCCGCCTCGGTAAGCCCGAGGTGCAGCGGATAGTCACAGCGAAGCGCCAGCTGCCGGTAGACGTCGACCAGATCCTGCACACCGGAGACCTTCGCCGAGATGATGATGCGATCGTGTCCGAGCCCCATCTCTTCGGCGATGGCGGCGGATCCGAGCGCGCTCTGGATCATCGCCTCGATGTAGACCTCTTTCGCGGTACGCGGCTCAGGGTCGCGCGCATTCCGGTCCATCAGCGATGTCAGCAGGTCCTGGTCGAGTGAGCCCCAGTTGACCCCGATTCGAACCGGCTTGTCGTTGTCGAGCGCGATCTGAATGATGGTTCTGAAGTTCTCGTCACGACGCTTGCCGCCCACGTTCCCGGGATTGATCCGGTATTTCGCCAGTGCCCTCGCAGTGGCCGGATATTTCGCCAGCAGCAGATGCCCGTTGTAGTGAAAATCGCCAATGAGCGGGACCTGGACGCCCATGTCCTGGAGACGGGCAGCGATCTCGGGAACCGCGCGCGCGGCTTCGTCGTTGTTCACCGTGATTCGGACCAGACGACTTCCCGCACGCGCCAGCTCGGCTACCTGCAGCGCGGTTCCCGGAGCGTCAGCCGTGTCCGTGTTGGTCATCGACTGCACCACGATCGGATGGGCCGAGCCGATGGGGACGCCCCCGATTCGGGCGGATACGGTCTGTCTGCGCACTATGGTGGTCGGCAACTGTGCTTGCGGGTGAGGATTTTGAAAGCTAATTCCCTGGCCTGAGCGGTGCATGTAACCGGCGCGCCGGCGTGCGCTCTTCCCTTTCCGGATTTACCTGGAGATCAGATGGCTGATACACCCGAGAACCCTGCGGCGCCCGAACCCGCGCCTGAACCCGCCGCGGCTGTGCCACCGCCCGTCGTAACGAAAAGGAAAGGGCGCCGCAAATGGCTGCTCCTTCCCTTGTCGATCATCCTGCTTCCGGTTCTGATCTTTGCGCTCTGGGCGTGGGTGACGCTCGGGTACGTATATGCCTCGGGCGACCGCGCCGGATACGTTCAGAAGCTTTCCAAGAAGGGTTGGCTGTGCAAGACGTGGGAAGGCGAGCTCGCGATGGTGAATCTTCCCGGCTCGGTCACGCCCCAGATATTCCACTTCACGGTTCGCAAAGACTCAATCGCCAGATTGCTCGAAAAGGAAATGGGAAAAAGGGTATCGCTCACCTACGAGGAGCACCGCGGCGTTCCGACCACCTGCTTTGGGGAAACGGGATATTTCGTGACAAACGTCCGTGTACTAGGGCCGTAAATCTTTCTATTGTCTGCTCAGCCGGTCCTTGCTATTTTCCCTGCCAGTCGAGCAGGGCAGGTGCGGGTGGACTAACGAAAGCCCGTGTTTTCCCTCTCAAAACCAATGCGGGGTTGTACAGGACCCGCGGACAGATTGTCGAGGGTCGGGCGCAGTTTCCGCTCCCGAGACACAAATTTTCCAGGAGCAGGGAATGCGTACGACCGGCAAAGTGAAGTGGTTCAACGATGCAAAGGGCTTTGGATTCATCACTCCTGACAACGGGCAGAAGGATTGCTTCGTTCACTACAGCGCAATCTCCGGCTCGGGCTTCAAGTCCCTGGCGGAAGGCGACGCGGTGGAATTCGACATTGTCGAAGGTCAGAAGGGTCCGGCAGCCGAGAACGTGACGAAGGCGTCTTAACGCCACGTCGGCTTCACTGGTGCAATCTGGCGGGGCGTCTCTACTCGAGGCGCCCCGTTTTGCTTGGATGTCGCTTCGCGGTACGGGGCGGCCGCCCTCTTCTCGGGACAGGCGCGATCTCGACCGCTTGCGCCAGCCAGCCTTCCAGGTCGGTGCGAACCTGGTCGAGGTCTATTGAGATGGAAATGCCGGTGGGGGTATCATACCTGCCACCAGTTGCAAGCATCGAACTTGCCACGCGAAGAGCGGAAGCGGCCGGGATCTCCAACTCGTCGATGAGGCTGAGTGAAAGGGAGAGCTGAAGAAGGCCTTCAAAGGCCACTTTTCTGGCGACCCCCTGCCGTTTCTGGACTACGCCGGACACTCGATGGTGCGACAGGATGTTATCGACCCACCTTGTCGGCACACCGAGGGTAAGTGCAATTGTTCCAACGGTGTACGCGCGAGCCATTAATTATCCTAATATCGAAGGATAATTAAGTAAAGCGATGCACCCGTTCTGTCCGATCTCCTCCCTTATCCCGATCCCTCTCGCCCGATGCGATTAGTCAACGCCGTTCTCCTGTCCCTCCTCACGTGGTTCTGGGTCCAACCGCTTCCAGCTCACGCCCAGAACAGCTACGCCGTCGGGATCACCGCCGGGCCGACGATACCGACGGGAAGCTTCAGCGATCGGCACTCAAAGGGGAAAAGCATTACCGCCTTCCTGGCGATTGGCGTCGAGGAGATGCCGATCGGTGTCCGGCTCGACGGTATTTACGATGACTTCGATGGTCGTACGGTCGTTCCGGCAGGTGGCGGAGCAGCTGTCGAAACCCCGGACCTCCGACTACTGGGACTCGTTGCAAATGGTGTGTTCACGGCTTCCG
>DASTTD010000231.1:0-6232 GCA_035760325.1 Gemmatimonadaceae bacterium | reverse complement strand
CATGCGCGGATTAATGCCCGGCGGCGCGTTCACGCGCATTCCCGGTGCCGACACGCTCGCACCTGCCGTGATCGATTCGATAAACCGCGTGCGTGCGCGCACGCAGGCGCGCCGCGATTCCATGACCGCTAAGTTGGCGCGCGAGAGTTACGCGGAGCCTGCGCTGATTCCGGCCATGCCGTGGCTGGACGCAGTACCGCCGCCGGCGCCCACCGCGGCGCTGAGCCTCCTTGGAAACCGCGCCGACGTTGCACTCACACCCCGCGGCGAGTCGCTTGCCGTCTGGGTCGTGCAATCGAAATGGCCGAACGGCGGCTGGCGCACCGAGATCGTGCCAATCACGGTGCGGCAGTGGACTGTCACCGCGCAGACGCCGGACGCCGGCGCGCCGGTCGAGGTGTGGGTGTCTGTCGTCGATCGCGCCGGCAACCAGAGCACGCCGGTGCGTGTCCGCGAGGCTGAGGGGAGGTAAGTTCTGGCAGCCGCGCTTCAAATAGCATTGACAACCGTCGAACGCTCGCTGAAGGTGACGCTAAGCCTCTGCCTCCTCGGCGTATCCGCCGGCCACTCCTCCAATGACCATCAGCAGACCCACCCACCCAAACCAACGCAGCTGCTGATTGAACAGGAATAGGCTGAGCAGCGCGCCAACCAACGGCTCGACACTCGCGGCAACGCTTGCCGGCGCCGCGTCGATTCGCTTCATCGCGGCAAAGAACAGGAAATTCGCCGCAACGACCGCTCCGATCCCCAGGGCCGCCACGTATGCCCACGCTGCGACGTTAAGCGGCGCATTCGGCGTTTGTCCGAACGTTGGCAACAGGATCGTAAGGAATATCAGGCCGCCGACGAGCTCCCAGTACAACATCTTCCTTGATCCGTACCGCGGCACGATGTAACGAGCGAGGATCGCAGTCGCCGCGTACGACGCCGCCGCGATCAGGCCGCCGAGAATCCCGGCGATGCGCGACGCAGAGCGTTCCGAGTGGTCGGAAGCCTCCCCGTGTACGGTCAACCAGACTCCGATCATGACACCCACCGCGAGCGCAATGCGAAGCGGCGTCAGCTTTTCCTTGAGGATGAAGTGTCCGGCGATGGCAACGGTAACCGGCGCTGTGTAGAGGAGGGCGACAGCGGGCGCGACACCCAGCCCGGCGATTGCATACTGGAAGGGCACCTCGAACAGTGCGACGAGCGCACCTCCAAGCACCATGATCAGCAAGATTCCGCGTCTGTCGATCCTGAAGAGATCACGTACGAAGAATCCGTAGACGGTGAGGCCGAGTACTGCGAGCAGGAGTCGCCAGAAACCCACCGCTGAAATTGCGGCACCCTCTGCGTACAGCGCAGTGCTCAACGGTCCAGTAGTTCCCCAGACTGCGCCGGCACCGAGGCCGCAGGCATACCCGATGATTCGGGTTCGCTGTGAAGACTTTGGTAGCCGTGTGTGCATCTCCCAAGTTTATAGACGGCGGTCGCAGCCCGCAGAGTTGCGCGTTTGCGGCGTCCCGGTATCGCTACCTA
The DNA here is from genome assembly GCA_035760325.1 of Gemmatimonadaceae bacterium. Taxonomy (GTDB): domain Bacteria; phylum Gemmatimonadota; class Gemmatimonadetes; order Gemmatimonadales; family Gemmatimonadaceae; genus UBA4720. Next base: position 4,708 of record DASTTD010000231.1, on the reverse strand, counting down.
ACGAACGTTGCACCTGACAAGCACTTTCGGATGCGGCTTCGCCGCAACGGTGGTAGCGTGCTTGCAGCTGAACTAAGGCGTTAGATTGCCCCAGACGGAGGCGAATATGATCAAAGCTAGTTTTTGGGCATCGGGTTGCGCCGGTCTGTTGTCGTTGTTCCAACTGAATGTCAGCCCGGCCGATGCTCAGGTGCCGCGGCCCGATGTCCAAATCACGATCGGCCGCCTTCTGCATCAGTCAAATTTGCATGAGTACTATGCTCTACGCTTCAAAGATGCTGCGGCCTTAGGCATTGGTGTGACTTCTCCCGTACGACAGAATCTTGACCTACGCTTCCTTATCGAAAGCGCATCCTCGCAGTTGACTGGGCCGCTGCTAGATGAGAACTCACGGGATACCAAGAACCCTCTGTTAACCATCCAGACGCAGGTCCTCGCCAAGCTCCCAGTTTCGCGGTTTGTTACTCCTTACGTTGGCGGTGGTGCAGGGTTCCGCAGATTCCAAGTAAAATCCCAGGTACTCAGTGGCGACATTGTCTCGGCACCTTGGGAAAAACCTCAACTGCAGCCAATCATCTCAGTCCTGGGCGGGCTGAGTACGGCCCCGCTACGAAACCGCGCGACGGTATTCGCTGAAATCCGGTATTCAATCGCTAGGTTTCGGGCTGGGGAGGATTCCTGGGGTCTGCCAGAAGATCCCACCGGCTGGCTGCGAGAGATCCAGCCGAACGCGGGATTCGCGATTTCGTTTTAATGGATCGTCGCCCGGCGATCTAACAAACGGATGCAGTTGACGAGGCGCGTAAGTAACCCGTGTCACGCCGATTGCGTGTTGGCGCCTCGCAACCGATCCTCGATACGTTAGGCCGCCACGACGTCCTCATTTCGCATGTCATGGCGGGGCGTCCAGTGGTGGCGCGGGGCCCGCCTTCGATAGTTTTCCGCCATGAGCAACCCCAAACCCGCCGAGCTGTCCGTGCACCTGTTCAAGGATGCGGCAGCATGGGAAGCGTGGCTCGCCAAGCAGCACGCCAAGTCCGCCGGCCTGTGGCTGCGAATCGCCAAGGCCGGCTCGAACATCAAAACGGTGTCGTACGCCGAGGCGCTCGACGTCGCGCTCTGCTACGGCTGGATCGACGGGCAAAAGAAGACGTTCGACGAGGCGACCTGGCTCCAGAAGTTCACGCCGCGCGGCAAGCGGAGCATCTGGTCGAAGATCAACCGCGAGAAAGTGCAGCGGCTCGTCGAGTGCAATCACACATCGATGAGCGGGCGCCGTTCGTACGACTCGCTACGTCCCTCGGCATTCTGCCCATGAAGCGGCGCTTCGTCGATGCCCTCCCCCGTTCTGGAGAGCTTCCGGTTTCGCGGGAGATGACTGCAGCTCACCAGTTCAGGCAACCATTGTCACCGCTGATGGGAAGCAATACGCGGGTTTTCGCTCAGGGGTTGGCTTCAGCGTGCAGAGGCAATCACACGCCTTACCGCAGATATGGCGCGATGTTGACGGCAATGGCATTGAGCTCGTCGCGAGTCAGCGGCATGCACGAGCTGAACTCTGCCCAATGCTGATTCGGCGGTACGCCGCTCCACTCGGGCCCGTCGGAACCATAGAGCAGCCGCGTGAAGCCGATCTGGCGCATCCTCTCCACCATTTGCGCGCGGTCGCGGTCCCTTGATGCGACCATCGAGATTTGTGCGAGGTCGAACCAGAGATTGCCCGTCCTCGGGTCGCCGCGCTGAAACGCTTCGGCGAACACCGCCAGTGCGTCGGCCGGTCCGCGTCCGTAACCGCCGCCGCCCCACAGATGATTCACGGTGACCGGAACACTCGGCGCTGCGGGCATGATCTCATTGAGAAAGGTACGCGCCTCCCGATCACCGTAGCCGGCTCGCGTCGCCAGATGGGCGACAATTGGCAGACGCAGTCGGTTGGCGGTCGCAAAGGCGTGACGTACGCTGGCGATATGGGCGGGATTCCCGAAGTCCACACTCGAAGCGTCGAAGTGCAACTTGAGCGCCCTGAACCCTCCAGACGCGACGCACCGCTCGATCTCAGCTGCCGCATAGCGCCGAAGCGGGTTCACGCTGCATGCGGCGTACAGCCTGTTCGGGTGCCGTCGTACCTGCGCGAGCGTCCAGTCGTTCTCGGCTCCGACCTGTTCATATTCGCCTGGCCGCTCGGTCATGGAACGCGCGAAATAGTAGGCGTTGGAGAAGACGAGTGCCTTCAGAATGCCGGCCGAGTCGAGCATCTGAACCAACTGGTCCGCGTCGACGAGGGGCTCGCGCTCTGCTTCGCGCGACTCGGACGTTAAGCCGAGGCTGCGCAGGTCGTAGACCGTCACGCTGCGCGCGCGTTCGTTCAGCAGATGCTGGTGATGGTCGAGCTGCGGCGCGGCTATGGGTACGCGTTGAGCTCCTGCCGGCTCCGCGGGCGATTCGCATTTGCCCGCCGTGCCTTGCGGTACCACCGTGCAGCCAGCGAACAGGAACAGCGCAGTAGTCCATTGATGCTGCTTCATTGGAAGACCATCGGCTGTTGTGGTTTGTACCGATACCCTAGCAGGTATACGGCTGCACGGAATCGTGGGCGACACTCCACACGCCCTACTTACGACGGCCATGCTGCAGCGGTTTCGTGAAGGCCGAACCCAGTGGCGTGAAGCTTCGCTCGCTGCCACTTTGTCGTGATTCGCTCGTGGCTCAGCTTGGCGTTAGATCGCTCCGAAGCTCTTTCCAAGGTAAGTGCAATGACGATGTCGGGCACGTACGACGCAATTGGCCGATCGTATTCAACGCGGCGAAGGTCTGATCCCCGACTCGCCGCGAGAATTGGCGCGTTGGTCGGTCGCGATAGCACGGTCCTCAACGTCGGCGCTGGCACGGGATCATACGAACCAATCCACAACAGTGTTATCGCTGTCGAGCCATCCGCCGTAATGATCAGTCAGCGCTTTCCGTCAGCCGCGCCAGCGGTGCGCGCCGTTGCGGAGGCGCTTCCCTTTCGGGACCGATCCTTCGACGTCGTGCTCGCCATCCTTACAATCCATCATTGGAACGATCAGAAACGGGGCCTCGAGGAGTGCACTCGCGTTGCACGAGACCGCGTCGTGCTTCTCACATGGGATCCGCGAGCTCAGGGGTTTTGGCTGGTCCGGGACTATTTCCCGCAGATCCTTGCGATTGATCGGAAGATTTTCCCTTCGATGCAATCGTTGAGCACCGTGCTTGGTCCAATCGTTGTGTGTCCCGTCCCGATCCCAAGCGACTGTGTCGATGGATTTCTCGGTGCGTATTGGCAACGGCCCGAAGCCTACCTTGACCCGGAGGTTCGTGCGGGCATTTCCAGCTTCAGTCGTTTGGCCAGCATCAAGCCGAACTTGGAACGCCTGGAGCGCGATCTGGCATCGGGCAGCTGGGAACGGCGCAACGCTCCTTTGCGCGAGTGCACTGAGCTCGACGTAGGTTATCGGTTGATCGTCGCCCAGCGCCGCTGCGCAGAGCTACCAAACGAAGGTTGCAGCTGACAAGACTTTCCGGATGCAGCTTCGCCGCGATGCTGGGTAGCGTGCTTGCAGCTGAGCTAAGGCGTTAAGCAGCGGCGCGGCTGTGCGGACACGCACTGCCTGACTGCCTCTCGCTCGGCTCACTTTCTAGAAAGACGCGTGGCGCCGCCGAAAAACTAAGGTGGACCTGCCCTATCGTTTCGCCCAGGCTCGGCGATGCGCCGCACCAAGTCGCTCGCCTGAGACGGCCCGCGACGCACCTCGATCTCCGCGACCGCGCCCAGCCTCAGCATCGGGCCGGCGGGCGTAGTGCTCAGCGCAGCTGGCGCCGGGTGGATATACAGCCCACCCGCCTCGATCGTATCGGTGGCCACGACGTCGGCGAGGTCGCCGATCTCGCGCAGGCGGCCGCCCGTACGCGCGAGGGCGTCGTCGTAGTTGATGGCGATATCCGCCTGGATCGGTGGCTTCCCGGGCAGCACGAGATGGCCGCCGCGAACGAGCAAGTCGAACGCGCCGCCGGCGTTGAACGGCAGTCGCTCGTACGCGCCGGCGTCCGCCGCCTCATAGCCGCCCGTCGCGATGGCGTCCAGCGCCAACAGGATGCCGGCGAAGTTGAGCGCGCGCAACCGCTGTTTCTCCGGGTCGTCAGGAAGCGCGCCGCTCTCGATCAGCACCGTGCTCGTGCCCCATTGCTGCATCAGATCGCCGAACGCCCGCGGGTTGTGCTCGTCGTCGTACTTGGCGACACGTCCGGGAATCTCGTACCCGAACGCCGTAGCGAGCGTGGCCGCGACGAGCCGCGCGCGCCCCCGAACTTCGTTATAGCTCTTGCCTTGATCGTATGCGGGGGGCAACAGCGCAATGCCGGACGCGACGCCGTTCTCGCCGGCGCGTGTCCGGGCGTTCTGATCGTGCAGGTTGAACCCGAAGTGCGGCTGCACGGTGTCGCGCAGAGCTTTGAGCGCGCGAGCTTCGGGCGTCGCCAGCCGGCGCGCGTCGCGATTGACGTCGATGCCGAGTGCGTTCTGGCGCTGAAAAAACTCCGCCCCGTCCGGGTTGAGCATCGGGACGAAAACGATCGTCAGGTGGCGCAACAATCGCTGGCGCAGCGGTGACGCGTCCGTCGCGGTGAGGAAATGAAAGATATCCGCGAGCGCCATCGTCGCCGTGGACTCGTCGCCGTGCATCTGCGACCA
>DASTTD010000230.1:0-3884 GCA_035760325.1 Gemmatimonadaceae bacterium | reverse complement strand
GATCCCATCGCTACGACCATGCGCCGGACCTTCCTCGCTCCGCTCGTCATGCTGCAGGGGCGCGCCGAGATGAGCCGTCAGTCGCTCCTGCTCACCGAATCGAAGACCGCGGTGAGAGACAGCATCTCGCTCGCGGCGATGAAGGCGGCCTCACTCGAGGGGGAGAACGAGCGTCTTCGCAAGCTCATAGGCCTCGCATCCGGGCTGCGCTGGGGCTTCATCCCCGCCGAAGCGCTCCACGGCCGCGGCATTCGCGACGAGACGACGGTGATACTGACCGCCGGATCCCAGGCGGGAGTCAGCCGCCTCAGTCCCGTAATCGCTCCTGAAGGCCTCGTCGGCGTAGTCGACCAGGTGGATCCCACGATGAGCCACGCCATGCTGTGGACTCACCCGGATTTCCGCGTCAGCGCGATGTCGCCCGACGGCAGCGCCTTTGGCATCGCGCAGGCGCATCTGCGGGGCACCACCAACGGGTATCTGATCGAGCTGCGCGGGGTGCCGTTCAGAGCCGCGCTCAAGCCCGGTTCATTGATCGTCAGCTCCGGCTGGGGAGGCGTGTGGCCGCGGGGCATCCCCGTCGGAACCGTCCTTGAGGAGATCAAGACGTCGGAGAGCTGGGCTCGCACGTATCTCCTTCGCCCGGCGGTGAGTCCCGCCGACATTTACTCCGTGATGATTCTTCGCCGCGACAGAGTTGCGAAGGGAATGGACGGCGTCTGGGAAAGCGTTGCCGAGGCCGAGGCTACTGCGCAGAGGATAGTGGTCGCGGGTGATTCGGCGGCGAAGACGGCCGCGCTGGCCGAGGCGGCGGCGAGACGTGCTGTGCTCGACAGCACCGCGCGCGCGGCGGCGGGTCAGCGGGTTCCAACCACCGTCGACACCGCACGCGTGGTGACGCCCGCTCCACGCGTCGTGCCGAGACCAGTCCCCGTCGATACGACCGATACGACCGACACCACCCCCGCGCGGGTTCTCACCGAGCCCGTGCCGGTCGACACGACGCCGCGCGAGCCGCCGCCGACCGACTCTCTTCCCACGCGACCTGGATCGACACGATGAACGTCGGTCCGGCCGTGCGCGCGACAATCACGTTCCTCATCTTCATCGTTCTTCACTATACGCTCCGTCCGCTGCTGGGATGGCGCGCTCCGATGGATTTCCTGGTCCTCGCGCTCCTGCTTGCGGCGGTACGCGTGAGACCTGGATCCGCTGCAATCATAGGATTCGTGATGGGGCTGGTGTCAGACTCGCTCGCACCACAGGCGCTTGGGGCCGGAGCGATCGCCATGACCACCATCGGCTTCGGGGCTTCCTACCTGAAGGCGGTGTTCTTCGCCGACAACCTCGTGCTGAACGCCTTCTTTTTCTTCCTGGGAAAGTGGGTGTTCGACATCATGTATTTCATCGGTGAGCAACGGGTACAGGGGGTCGAGCTGGTGCAGCAGCTGCTGCTGTGGTCCCCGCTCTCCGCGGCAGTTACCGCTGCCGCCGGCGTGTTGTTACTGTTCATAATGCGTCCGCTCCTCGAGCCCTCAACCGCATGAGCTTCCATCCGAACGATATCGCAAGACGAGCGCGCAGCAGCTCGATGGCGATCTTCCTCGGGTTCGTCATTCTCGTTGGAGCCTTCTGCCGCACGCAGGTGATTCAGCACAAGCAGTACGTGATGCAATCCCAGGAGAATCGGCTGCGCCCCATTCCGCTCCCGGCTCCGCGGGGGATCATTTACGACCGCCGGGGAGAGGTAATCGCCGAGAATCTGCCGGCGTACTCCGTTTCCATTACCGCGCCGAGCGAGGACAGCCTGCGGAGCGCGCTGGCGCAGCTCGCGACTACCCTGCAGCTGGAACGCTATCAGATCAATGCGGCGATCAGGCGCTACCGGCGGGCGCCGACGAGACCCACTGTAGTCCTCAACGATGCGTCCATCGACATCGTCTCGGTTCTCGAGGAGCACCGTCTCGATTATCCTCGCCTCATCATACAGTCGGTTCCGAAGCGGTATTACCCTGATGGCCCGGCCGTCGCCTCGTTCATCGGATACACGAGTGAGATCAGCGAGACGGAGCTGAACCGCCCCGAGTACGAGGGCTACAAGCCCGGCCAGCAGATCGGAAAGGGCGGGCTGGAGAAATTTTACGAGGCCAAGCTTCACGGCACGGAGGGAGTGCGATTCGACGAGGTCGATGCACGCGGCCGTCCCGTTCGCGGCGAAGGCCCGCGCCCGGATCTCAATCCAGTCGCCGCGCCTCCGCTCTACACGAACATCGACATGGACCTCCAGCGCTACACCGCGGGAATCTTCGGTGACTCGCTTCAGGGTGCGGCGGTAGCGCTCGACCCACAGACCGGTGCCGTGCTCGCCCTCTACAGCGCGCCCGCATTCGACCCGAACAAGTTTACAGGCGGAATTCCCGCTGATTACTACAAGGAGCTGCTCGAGGACGAGCGGCGCCCTCTCGTCAACAAGGCAATCCAGGGCCGCTACGAGCCGGGGTCGACCTTCAAGCTCGCGACCGCGATTCTTGGCCTGGAGCACAAGGTTATAGGGCTTAACGAAAAGATGCCGGTTTCGTGCACCGGCGGATATCAGTACGGCGCCCGATACTTCAAGTGCTGGGAGAAAAGGGGTCACGGCTCGCTCGCCCTGGAAGGCGCTGTCAAGCATTCGTGCGACGTCTACTTCTATCAGCTCGGGCTCCGTATCGGACTCGCCCGCATGATCGCAGGCGGAATAAAGCTGACGTTTCGCGAGAAGTCCGGGATCGATCTTCCCGAGGAAAACCGCCCGATCTGGCCGTACGCCATCCAGTATTACAATGAGCGGTTTGGCCGCAACTGGAGCAACGCCGAGGTCCTGAACCTTTCGATCGGCCAGGGATCAAACTCACAGACCGTCGTGAGCATGGCGAAGTTCTACACTGCTCTGGCGACCGACGGGAAGTATGCCCGGCCGGGAATTGCCCGCGTTACTCCGACCCGGACCCCGCTTTACAACCTTACCCGGCAACAGGATTCGGCCCTCAAGGAGGCGTTAGCCGCGGTCGTCGAAGCGGGCGGAACGGCAGGCGCCTCGGCGCTTGTCGGCGTCAAGCTGGCTGGAAAAACCGGCACCGCGCAGAACGCGGCGGGTGAAGATTTCGACCATGGCTGGTTCGTCGGGTACGCGCCCGCGAACGATCCGGCGAATCCTCCCAAGATCGTCGTCGCCCTGCTCATCGAGTTCGGGGAGCATGGTTCGCGCGCCGCACGCATCGCGTCTGCCATAATCGGGCACTACCTGGGAGTGCCGACGCTCTTGTCCACCTGGAACACGGGCGAATGAGCCACCGCGGCAAATGAGCCGCGCCATCGTCGCGGACTACAAGCTCCTCACCGCGGCCGCCCTCCTTTCAATTTTCGGTCTGGCGATGGTCTACTCCGCCGGCCAGACCGACACGCCGACCGCCGTCGCCAACGTCTACAAGTCGCAGGGTGTGTGGCTGCTCATCGGTCTTGGCTTCGCCTACGCGGTCGGGCGGTCGTCCGTGCGGTTCATCGAGTGGATGACCGTTCCGCTGTACGTCCTGTCGATCTTTCTCCTCGCCCTGACGCTCATGGGGCTCGGAGCAGGCGCGGGAACGGCCGCAAGCACCAAGAGCTGGCTGGCAATCGGTGGCGTGCGGATCGGGCAACCCTCGGAGATCGCCAAGATCACCGTGGTTCTCATGCTGGCGAAGGTGCTCTCGGCGCGCAGGGAGCCCGCTCGCTCGCTCCTGGACCTCTGGAAGCCGGCGGTCCTCGTGATCATCCCGTTTCTTATCATCATGCTGCAGCCCGATCTCGGCAGCGCGATCGTGTTCATCGGCATCTTCTTCGCGATGCTGTACTGGTCGGGTGTC
>DASTTD010000229.1:0-2866 GCA_035760325.1 Gemmatimonadaceae bacterium | reverse complement strand
AGGGCGGACGACCGTGAGCACACGCGCGCCGCTCATCTGCTCCGCTTCCTTCGCGTCCGCGATGTGCGGGCTTCTGAGCTCGACCCCGAACGAGGCAGCAAAGCCCAGCGCCAGAGCGAGGACCACTGCCGCGGCGAGCATCGCCCACGGAGGCGCGCCTACGTTCGCGAGCTCGCGTGCCTGTCGGGTTCGCTGGTCTATCTGCGCGTTTTTCTGTCTTACCTGCTGCAGCTGACGCGACGCCGCGGTGTACGCCTGTTCCGCCGCGGCGCGCTGCCTGAGAAATCGCGCCGTGTCGACTGTTATTACCGGCTTCGGGACGGGTTGCGCGATCGGACGAATGAGCGCGAGCTGTCCTCGCACCTCGCCACGCTTTGCATTGGCAATGCCCTGAATCGCGCGGCCGATCGCCGTCGCCCTGGATGTGAGCGCGAGGTAGAAGGGATCGACTCCGCCTACCGCACCGAACGCGTTTCTTTCGCGCTCGATCGCGGCGAGTGAATCGAGCAGCAGTCGCACGCGTGGGTCCGCGGCCACCGCCGGCGACGCCGCGAGAGCACGGTACGATGTGGGAAGCGGCGCGTTTTCAGCGCGCGCAATCAGCCGGTTGAGCGTGGCCAGCTCGACGTTCAGGGATTCGCGCTGCGCCCTTACCGCCGGCGGAAACGTATCGATCACGACCGGTGGCGCTGGTATGGCGGCTCTACGCGTCGCAGCCAGCACCGAGTCGGCGGTGGTCACTTCCGCCAGGTGCCGGTTTCTGAGCGCGAGGATTGGAGTGGTATCGGCGTGCGCTTCGATTCCCGCGGCAACTGCCTGAGCTTTTCTGGACGCGTTGCGCGGAACGAGGACGAACGCGATCAGTGCCGCGATGAAAACCAGACCGCCGACAATCCCGAAAATGGCGACTCTCCGCAGCGAATTTCTCGCCCTTGCCGCCATCCAGAGGTAGGCCGAGCCCCCGCCCATGCGCGTCATGCTGCGAACGGTCATAGCTCGAAAGATACCGTCACGGATACCGGGACGACAAACGGCGGGAGGTTCCGCTCCCGCCGTTCATCTCGTGGATCTCGAAGCGTGCTACTGAACCGTTATCACTCCCTTCATGTTCATCGCGATGTGCGGAGTACAGTTGTAGGGATACTTGCCCGGCTTGATGTTCCCGAATGAGATGGTGATCGTCTCGTTCGGATTCATCTTCATGCTGCTGGACAGCTCGCCCATCTTGTCGGTGCCCATGTTGGCGTCGAGCTGCGGCCTGACGTCAGCGGGAATCGTCGCCGGATCGAATGCGACGTTGTGCGGGCCGCCCGAGACCATGATGAACTTGATCCCATCGCCCTGCTTCACCGTAAGGTTGGCCGGCTCGAAGCGGTAGCCCTGAGCATCACCGAGCATCTTCACTTCGTGGGTGGTGCCGGTAATCGGCGCCATTACACCGGCGGTGCCTCCCGCCGGGGTGGTGGTCCCGGCCGAGCCCGCGACCGTGGACGTATCGATTCCGACCGCCGTCGTGTCACCGGGACGCGCATCGCCACCCGCGCAAGCACCTAGTCCAACAACTCCGGCAATTACTGCCAATCCATAGAACCGCATATTCAGGAGGCCTCCAAAGCCGTTCCGTTGATAACTCTGCCATGTCTTACCTGAAGCTTACCTAGATTGTGAATTTATTCACAAGCTCGCCAAACCGCAATCATTGCAACACCTTCCGCTTCTCATGATTCGTGCCGAATCCGGCCGGCGGCGCTGATGATCGCAATCCCCGCGATCGACCTCAGAGACGGCGCCTGCGTGCAGCTTGCGGTCGGCTCCTACGATCAGGAAGTCATCCGCATCCCCGACGTCATCGGCGTGGAGCTCGCCTGGCAGCGATACGGATTCCACCACCTGCACATCACCGATCTCGATGCGATGATCGGCCGGGGATCCAACGCCGAGCTCATCCAGACGATTCTCGCGCGAACCGAGGCCGAGCTGCAGATCGGGGGCGGCGTGAGAACGCGTGAGGCGATCAATCAGCTCCTCAACAATGGCGCGCGACGAGTCGTGATTGGGCACCGCGCGCTGGAAGAGCCGGACTGGCTCGCCGAAATGACGGACTTGTTTCCACGATCGATCGTCGTAGCGGCGGACGTGCGCGACCGGAAGGTGCTGGCTCAGGGGTGGGCAAGGGCGCGTCCCATTCTGGTGCTCGATCTGATCGACGAGCTCAATCGCTTACCGCTCGCGGGGTTGCTCCTTTACGCCCCGCCTTCCGAAGACATGAGCGGCGGCGCGCATCTCTCGCTGCTGGAAGACGCAGCCGAGGCGGCTGATTACCCGATCCTGGCGACTGGCACCTTCACCGGCATCAACGAGCTCCGCGCGGTCGCTGATCGCGGCGTATCAGCGGCACTTATCGGCATGGCGCTCTTCACCGGCGCCATGGATCCCCGCGTCGTCGCCGAGGAATTCGCGGAGTAGCTCCGTCGCGCTTCACCTGGTGCATCTCCAGTCCCGTCTTCCGGTTGCGTTGAGAGCACTCGGCCATGGTGAGGGGATCCAAGTGATGAGTGGACAGTCGTGAGTTCTAGTAATGAGTGGTTTATTAGCTGGCGATGCGACAAACTGGTAACCACTGAAAACTACGACTGACCAACTGTACACTCATCACTTGGATCCCCTTTCAGTATTCGCAGGACGCGTAGTTGCCTTGGAACTCTCGGGCTAAAACAGCGAAAGAGTACGTGGATTCAGCTTCGATGGATCACCGACGTAGGCGAAGCGAAAACCCCTCATGTACCTGCGCGCCACACGCTGAACGGCTTCAGGCGTGACGTTTCTCAGATCGCTCACGAACCTGTCTGCAGCGCGATAGTCGCCC
>DASTTD010000228.1:0-8213 GCA_035760325.1 Gemmatimonadaceae bacterium | reverse complement strand
CCACACGAGCTGACCGAGGGACATTTGCGTGACGTGACGGACTGGGCGCGCGCAAACGATCTGGCCTTGTCGCGTGTCTCGAGCGCCGGGCACGCTGCGGCCGACGTACTCCTCGTCGACCGGTACGGCGTCCTTGGTGATCTCTACGCCCTGGCTGACGTCGCTTACGTCGGCGGCGGATTTCACGCGGCGGGGCTTCATTCGGTTCTGGAGCCTGCCGCGTTCGGAGCGCCAGTCCTCTTCGGACCGACACACCGCAAGAGTCGCGAAGCGGTGGCGCTGCTCCGGTGCGGTGGAGCGCGCGTGGTCAGCGGCGGGGATGACCTGGCCCGGCGGCTCATCGAGCTGCTCTCGTCGGAGGAGCTGCGCGGTTCCTCGGGCGCGGCGGCGCGCGGGATGGTAAAAAGCGGTCTCGGCGCGGCCGAGCGATCGTATCAGCTCGTTACGGAGCTGCTTGGTCGGTGAGCACCGGCGCGATCCGCAGCGATTGCTTGTGCCCGACCGCGTTCGCGCTCGGCTTGTGCACGTAGAAGCCCTGGACCAGATGCACGCCGAGTGATTTCACCATCTCGTATTCTTCCTTTCGCTCGACGCCCTCGGCGATGACCATGGCGCCGTGCTCGTCGGCGAATCGCACCATCGTCTCGACGAGATTCTGCTTGATGAAGTTCGCGTCGATGCAGTTGATGAGCGAGATGTCCAGCTTGATGAAGTCGGGCTCGAGATTGGCGATCGAGCCGAGTCCGGCGTAGCCCGAGCCGGCGTCGTCGACCGCGAATCGGTAGCCGCGGTCGCGGAATTCCTTGAGACGGCCGCGGAATTTCGGGTAATCCTTGATCGCCGTCCGCTCCGTGATCTCGATCACCACACGGGTTGGGTCCTTCACCTTGAGCGTGTCTACGTCGAACGACGGGTCGGCGAAATCGGCCGGGTCCACGTTCATGAACAGCAGCTCGCCGTCCTTCAGCAGCTTCCCCATTCCTTCGATGGCGCGGTCCCGGCACAGCCGGCTCAGGTCCCAGATGAGATCCGACGCCGCCGCGATCTCGAACATGACCTCCGGGCTCCGCATGCTCCGCATCGTTCCGCGCGCCAGCGCTTCATATCCGAACACCCGCTGGTCGTCGGTGACGACGATGGGATGGTACTCGATGTACAGCCCGCGATCGCGGAGAGTCTCGCGCAGATCGGATACCTTGCGGGCTTCCTCACGGTGCTCGAGGCTCTTCGAGGCGTTCGCCGCTTCACGGATGCCGCGATAGATCTGGCGCTCGAGTCTCAGCTTCGGGTTGTACACGACGAGCGCCCGGCCGACGAAGATGTCGAATAGCGCGGCAACGTCCTCTCCGTGGACCTGCTCGATCTGCGTCGAGATCGCTTCCTTGAGTCCCGTCATCAGCTCCGTGATCTCCGGATCCGTCGCGGCGACGGCGTCTTCCTGCGGCACGTGGAAGAAGACGAAGTCATCGTCGTTGGGGAACGCGACCATCAGCCGCGAGGACGCCAGCGGGCTCTGCTGCAGAAACTCGCGCATTGCCGTCGCGGTGGTCTCGAGCACGCTGTCGAGCTTTTCCCAGCCGTAGATCTCCTCGATCTTCGAGTAGCGGTCAAAATTGAAATAGAGGATCACGAGCTCGCCGCGATCCTGAATCGATTTCCTGACGCTGTCTATTGTTGCTGCAACGGTGGGTAGGCGTGTGAGCGAGTCACGTAGAAGCTGATGGTAATCCACGCTCAGGCAGCTGGTGTCAGGAGCTTCACGTTCCGCTCGACCGCCGCGGCGAGACGGGTGAGCTCGAACGGCTTTTCGACGAAATCGTCCGCTCCGGTCTGGAGCGCCTGCCTCTTGTTGACCCAGTCGTCGAGAGCGGTGACCATCACGATGCGAACGCGCTTCCCGAGGGTCGGGTGCTGCTTCATCTCGCGACAGACCTGCCAGCCATCGCGTCCCGGCATCATCACGTCGAGGAGCACCAGAGAGGGCTTGACCTCGCCGAAGGCCTTGAGGGCGTCATCCCCGTTATAAGCCACCGTGATGGGGTATCCGCGGGCTTCCAGATAATCGCGGATAATGTTGGCGTTGTCCGGATTATCGTCGACGACGAGGATCGGTGGATGCGAGTTGTCGGGCATAAGTCTTTTGATTGAGGGATGTTACGACCATGATCGCGCAATTCGCAAGCCAGACATGGGGTTCGCGGAATCAGCTCAGACGGAACCACCGAAGGAACGGCTCGGAGCTTGACAAACTTTCGCCCCGTAACCACGCTACGAGAGCGGCATTTACCGGAGGTTTCTCGATGGTTGGACCCAGGTTGCTCGTTCTCGCGTCTGCGCTCGCGACGACGACACTGCATGGTCAGGAAGTCCTGTTCCCTGGCAGCTCCGGGCCAGCGGTCAGCGGCATTATCAGAGACCTCGCCGGCGCTCCCATCGCCGACGTAGAGGTCGGCGTCGTGAGAGGAGGAAGGTTGCATCAATTCGTCAGCACGGGTGCCGATGGCAAATTCCTGCTGTCCGGTGTCGGTGCCGGCATTGTTCCGCTTCGCATCCGGCGAGTCGGGTACGCAATCCAGTTCCTCGATGTCGACTCGCGCCTTCCATCCGCAACGACGCTCGAGATCGTCGTGAGAGCGGTCGCCAACCAGCTCGAGGAGGTAACGATCCCGGCAGGAGAGAGGCGGCTGGACGGATTTTACGAGCGCAGGGAGCAGCGAGGGAGTTTTGGGCGGTTCCTGGAGCAGGACGACATACGGCGCCTTGGCGCGACGAACTCCAGCGACCTGTTTCGGAGCGTACCAGGGATAGTCATTCGGTCCGCCTCCGGCGGCAATACCATCCGCATCCGCGGTTGTCAGCCGATGGTGTGGCTGGACGGGCAGCGCGTGCCGGGCGCGGAGCTCGACGAAGTCGTTCAGCCGTCGAGCATCGCGGCAATCGAGTTCTATCCGTCGGCCGCCGGCACACCCGCGCAGTATCTCGAGCGCGAGAACCGTCTCTGTGGCCTGGTCCTCGTCTGGACCAGGACCCATTAGGAACGGCGCAAACCTCCGACAAAAAGAAAGCCTCCCGGAATCCGGGAGGCTTTCTTCTTTCTTAACCAAAGAGCGGAGAGCCTAGGGGCGCACGCCGCAGCTGGCTCCCGGGTACGTAGGCGCCGCCGTCGGGTTCGAGTCCCACCAGATTCTCGTCGTGAACTCGTCCGGCCCCTGCCGGGCGATCGCTGCCTCGACGTTCGCTCCGTTCACCGACTGCTCACGGATCGAGTACTGATACCGGCGAGGCACCGAATTGATAATGGCGTCGGGTCCCGGTACAACGGTCGCCGGAACGCAGGTGCGGCGCCACTCGGACCATGCCTGGACACCGTCGGTGTAAAGCGCGATCCATTTCTGGAGCGCGATTCGTCGGAGACCCTCGGGCCCGGGGACGTAGACGATCTCCGGTCGAAGGAGGAACGCGTTGATCGCGGCCTGGTCGGTCACGCCCCACTGCTCCATCGACGCGCGAATCCCCTGCTCGTACAGCGCTGCGGGATTGCCGGCAATCCACCCGCGGGCAGCCGCCTCCGCGAGAATGAACGAAACCTCGGCGTAGGTGAGGACGAACGACGGAAAGTTCGCTCCGGGAAGAGCGGGGCAGTCGGCGCAGAACGCGTCGTTGGAATAGAAAACGCTTCCCGGTCGCGAGCTCGTGAGAGAGTAAGTCGCTGCGTCTGTGGCCGAGAGTCCATTCGG
The DNA here is from genome assembly GCA_035760325.1 of Gemmatimonadaceae bacterium. Taxonomy (GTDB): domain Bacteria; phylum Gemmatimonadota; class Gemmatimonadetes; order Gemmatimonadales; family Gemmatimonadaceae; genus UBA4720. Next base: position 4,476 of record DASTTD010000228.1, on the reverse strand, counting down.
CATTCCCGCGTACACGTTGGGGTCGGCAAGCGTCGGCTGGGCATACACCGAGACGCGGGGATCGTTGTACGGAACCATCTGGTTGAGGAGACGCTCCGACAGACGGTGATCATCCCGTGTCTGATTGTTGACAGACCAGGGATTGTCATAGACTCCGCCTCCCGGCCAGTTCATCTGCGCATTATCGGCGTTGGACTGAATGAGCCCACCGGGAGCGGCGATCGCCGCTTCGAGCTCGGCCTCTGCCCCAGCTGCGTTGATGTTAGCCATGCGCATCGCGTGGCGCGCACGGAGCGAGTTGCCGAACCGCTGCCACTTCACGCTGTTGCCGCCGTAAAGCGGGTCGGCGCCGCCAAGAGTCACCGCACTTGCTGGCGCTCCCGCGATTGCCGTTACGGCTTCGTTCAGGTCTCTGAAGATCCCGGCGTAGATCTCCTGCTGCGGATCGTACGCAGGCTGGATGATGACTTCCTCTTCGTCTCCCTGGAGCGCCTCCGAATACGGCACGTCCCCCCAGACGTCAGTTACGTATCCGAACAGCAGACTTCGCATGATCTGAGGAGGGCCCCACAACAGCGGCTGATCGGCCTCTCTGCCGGCGTTGATGACCGCCTGGAAGTTCTTCAGCTCACTGATGTACGTGAAGAGGAAGCTGTTGTTGGTAACGGTCCCATCGAGGCGGCGGTACGTGTCCTCGTCGGGGTACTGAACCTGAGCGAGGTGCTGCGCGGTCAGCACTGGACCGCGCATGTTGGTCGGATTACTGCCGAACCATCGCTGCATCGCTATGCGGGTTGCATAGGTGAACACCGCTTGCGGCGGCGCCGAGGTCGGGTTGTTGGGATCCTCGTTGACGTTGGTCAGCCTGTCGGTATCGCAGGCTCCAACGCCGAGTACCAGCAGAGCGCCGATGCCCGCGAGTCGAAGGCCTCTATAGTTCAGTGGAAATTTTCTAACGGTCATTATTCTGGTGTCTCCAGTTAGGTGCGTCATGGAACGATCCGGAGGTTGAAGCCGATGCTGCGTGGGTTCGGCGACATGTTGACCTCAATGCCCTGATCGTTCCTGCTGCTGTAAGCGAACTCCGGATCAATGTTCGGGACATTCGTCCACATCTTGAGATTGCGGCCTGTGAGCGCGAAGCTGGCTTCGCGGGCGCCCATGATTCTGTTGGCCCAGGCCTCCGGCAGGTTGTAAGACACCCGCACCTCACGAAGCTTCACGTAGCCGGCATCATAAACGTACTTCTCGGTGTGCCTGAACAGGCTGTGGAAGTACTGTTCGGCGGTGATCCGCCTCGTGTTGGCACTCCCATCGAGTAGAAGGCCCTCAACGAGGACGCCGGGGCTGTCCCAGTCTGTCTCACGGCCCAGCAAGCTGCTCTCCAGTACTCCGGCATAGTCGCCGAACAGATTGGTGACACTGTAAAGATTTCCGCCCTTCCTCACATCGAGGAGCGTATTCAGGGAGAGGTTCCCTACGCTGAGCTGGTTCGCCCAGCCACCCGTCCATTTCGGCTGGATATTGCCGATCACGGAGAGTGTGGTCTCGCGTAGAGGACGACCTGTTGACGACACGAGCAGGTTCCCGGCCTCGTCGCGTCTTTGGCGATAGCCGCGGATGGCTCCGTAGGGCTCGCCTACTCGAGCCTCGACGATAACGTCGCCGAAACCGCCCGTTCCGAGGACGATCGTTTCGACATCTGGCGCGAGCTCGACGACCTTGCTGCGATTGCGAGCAAAGTTGAAGGTCGAGGTCCAGCCGAGACCGGTCGGTGACTGAAGGACGTTAAACGTCAACAGCGCTTCGAGGCCCTTGTTGCTGATTTCGCCGGCGTTCACCCACTTTCTGTCGAAGCCGCTTGCACCGGAGATCTCGACATCGAAGATCTGGTTGCGGGTTGATTTGCTGTAGGCGCTGGCGTCGAGGATCACCCGGTCCTGGAAGAGTGAAAGCTCAGCTCCCACCTCGTCGGAGCGAGTTATCTCAGGCTTCAGATTGGCGTTTGCCAGTCTGGTGTCCAAACGATATTGCGGCTGTGTGCCGAATCTCTGGGCTTCGCCGAGGAAAACCGGGACCAGCGAATAAACGGGAGCATCGCTGCCAACTCGGGCCGCCGCAGCGCGGAGCTTGAGCGTGCTCAGGATCGAGCCCTTCAATCCCGGAATTGCGTCAGTCACCAGCACTGAAGTGTTGATTGATGGATAGAAGTACGAGTTCGCCCCAACCGGTAGTGTGGAAGACCAGTCGTTGCGCGCGGTTCCTTCTACCGTCCACCAGTCGTTGATCGTGAAGGCGGCGGATCCGTAAATGCCCTGCACCTGCCGCCGGACGACCTGCTGGTCGATTGAGGGCGAGACCGCCGCGTTGGACGGGTTGTACACCTTTGGTACCACCAGTCCGGTTGTCTGCTGGCTGTTACCGCTGAAGTACTCCCGGCGGATGCTGCCGCCAGCGACGGCATCGAGATCGAGCCAGCTGGCGAGCCTGCGCGCGGCCGTGACGGTGAGACCGGTATTGTTGTCGTTCCGATAGTCGTTGACGAAGCGGAAGCCGCCGGCATACCCCTGGTTGATGAACTCCTGCGCGCCTTGCGCATAAAGCTGCTGAATGCCCAGGCGGTAGATGTCCGAGCCCGTCCGCAGCGAGGCGTTCAGGCCGTCGGCAAGCTGGTAGTTCAGGGCCACCGACCCAATCAGACGATCGCGGTCGTCGAGCTGGGGATTCTCCTCCATCACCCAGAACGGATTGTTGTGGTAGCTGTAATTCCAGTTGTACTCGCGGTTCGACGGCCCGCCGTTTGTGGGTCCGCCCCTAGCGAATTGTTTGAGCGACTCCGTGTTGACCTGCCGGCCATACCAATTGAACATCGACTGAAGCGGGTTACGGCCTGAGTAGCCAACGCCCGGACGGTTGCGTCCGGAGTTGTGGATGTACTGCACGGAGCCGTCGGCGCTCATTCGTGAGCTCGCCCGGAACGTGCCGTTGAGCGCAGCCGTTCGCCGCTGGAACAGGTTGTTCGGAAAGATTCCCGTGACATTGTCCGCGCCCATCGAAAGGCGCCCCGACAGACGCTCGGTCCCGCCGCTTACGCCGACAGTGGTCGACGCCGTAACGCCGGTGCGGAAGAAATCCTTGACGTTGTCCGGTTGAGCAATCCAGGGCGTTGGCGTGCAGCCGCCGATCTGGAAGTCACCATTGGCGTCAATGAAGGACGTTCCGGCGCCCGGACTGTCGAACTGGCAAATCAGTCGTCCGTCCAGCCGCGGGCCCCAGCTCTCGTCGACGCCGTCGTTGATTCCGCCGTAGTTTCCATCGACCCACTGAAACTCACCGCCCGACCCCTGACCATACAGGTTCTGGAACTTGGGAAGAATGGCCGGGCTCTCGAACGTCAGGTTGGTGTTGATGTCCGTGCGCATCCGGCCACCCGTATTCCCACCCTTCCGGGTGGTTATCAGGATGACTCCGTTCGCCGCTCGCGAACCGTAAATCGCCGCCGCGTTCGGGCCCTTGAGCACGCTCAGCGACGCGATGTCGTCCGGGTTGAGGTCGCTCAGCGCGTTTCCGTAGTCGAAATTGGTGTTGCTGCCGACAAAGGGAGCGCCGCCGCGATTCGCGTTCGATACCGCTACGCCATCCACGATGAAGAGGGGCTGGTTATTACCCGTGATCGAGTTCTGACCGCGGATGATGATGTTGGTCGAGCCGCCCTGCGTGCCGGGCGCGGTGATCTGAACTCCAGACACCTTGCCCTGGATCTGCTGAACGACGTTCTGCGCGCGAGTCGTGTTCAGCTCCGTCGAAGCGATCTGCTGCTGGGCGGTTCCGAGCCGGCTCTTCTCGACCTCCCTGCCCAGCGCAGTAACGACCACGCCCTGAAGCTGGGTGGCGGCGGCGGAGAGGCTGAAATTCTGCAGAACTGGAGCGCCAGAAAGCGTCACCTGCGCGGAGCTCGGCTGATATCCGAGCCGACGAGCGGTGACCGTTACAGTTGTCCCGGTCGCGCTGGCCGGAACGGTGAATGTGTAGTTACCCTGATCATCCGTGAACCCGCCGACGCGGAGAGTCGGGATGCTGACGCTGGCACCAGGAACTGGTGCGCCGGCCGTGCCGGTCACCTGCCCGCTGATGGTCGTCCCCTGTGCAGCGGCGACCGCCGGGGCGAGCCCGAGCACGACGCCTGCTAGCGCAAGGAAACGAGGGATCTTACCTGTCATTCCCATACAACACCTCACTTGGAGTGAAACTGGGATGTGATGCGTCACGTATCACGGGAGAGGAGACGTCCTCATTCCGTGCTGACGCTACGCGCTTTTCGTGTGAGATCAGTAACGTGATGTCCCGATGGCTCACAGATACAAGCGGGCGCGCCCAAGAACTTCCCCTTTCAGGGGGTACTCGAGCGAGCTATGTCTGCGGGTAACTTAGGCCAGCGGGAAGGCATAAGTCAACAACCGGTAACGAATCTGTACA
>DASTTD010000227.1:0-2649 GCA_035760325.1 Gemmatimonadaceae bacterium | reverse complement strand
AAACGGATCGCCGCCGCCGGATGGGGACACGTCCTGTTCCACGGCGGCGTCGACAGCCGCGCGCGGGCGAAGCTGATCGACCGCTTTCGCGACGACCCGGAGTGCCGGGTCTTTCTTTCCACCGATGCCGGCGGGGTCGGGCTGAACCTGCAGCATGCGAGCGTCGTGATCAACGTCGATCTGCCCTGGAACCCGGCCGTGCTCGAACAGCGGATCGGACGCGTGCACCGGATCGGGCAGCGCGTGCCGGTGCGCGTCGTCAACTTCGTCGCCGAGGGGACGATCGAGCAGGGGATGCTCTCCGTGTTGCGCTTCAAGAAGTCGCTCTTCGCCGGAGTGCTCGATGGCGGCGAGACGGAGGTGTTTCTCGGCAAAGGGCGTCTCGACCGCTTCATGGAGAGCATCGAGAAAGTCACCGCGGAGATTCAGCCCGTGCCGGTTGCGGCCGAGACGCCGGCGGACACCGGCGTTGCGCAAGCCGGTGCGACGGCGCTCGCCGAGCCGCTCGCGCGGTTGCTCGAGAGCGGAGTCGGGTTTCTTCGACAGCTCGAGGCCGCACTTCCGGCAGAGGCGGATCAGGGAGGCAACGGCGGTAGGTCGGTGATGCGCAAGATCGAGGCGCGGCAGAACGCCGACGGCTCGGCGTTTCTCGCGGTGCCGATGCCGAGCCGCGACGCGGTCGCCCGTTTCACCGACGGCCTGGCGGCGCTGCTGCGGAGCGTGTTGCCGTGAACCGGATCGGCGTGCCGACCGGCGGCGGCCCCAGTGCCGCCGAGCTCCGCCGCCAGCGGAAGGCGGACGAGGCGTTCGAGCGCCGATGTGCGGAGGCCGCGAAACAGCTCGAGCATGTTACCAATCCGGATGTGCTGGTCGCGCAGCTTCGGAATCATGAGGCGCTGGATTACGCGGTGACCGCTGCAATCGAGAGGGCGCTCGCGAGCATGAGCGACGCGACTCTCGCCCGGGCTGAAGAGTATCTCGCGAGAGTACTGATCGCCGCGGCCACGCCTTGGTTGCGCGTTGCTTCTTCGCCACGCGCCGATGGACATGCCGCCGGACGCAGACGGTAAGGGCTTGACTTCGCGAGTTGCAGCGAGTGACTTCTAGTGTCGTGTCCAAGTTGAAACCGCCAGTTGCGGTCGGATGGAATCAGAGGGACCATTGAGAGCGGGAGGGTGTGATGGGGAAGAAATACATCGTTCGCCTGACGGTGGAGGAGCGGGAGCGGCTGAAGGCGTTGGTGTCGAAGGGGCGAGCAAGCGCGCGGAAGATTGGACACGCGCAAGTGCTGCTGAAGGTTGACGCTGACGGTCCGAAGTGGACGGATCAGGAGGCTGCGGAGACATTCGGAATGCGCGCGAACACGGTGGCAGACCTCCGACAGCGATTCGTCGAACAGGGTCTGGACGGGGCGCTGGATCGGAAGCGTGCGGCGGAACCTTCGCGGCGACGAAAGCTGGACGGCGCTGGCGAGGCACACCTGATTGCGATGGCGTGCGGAGAGCCGCCGGAAGGTCGTGCGCGCTGGACCTTGAGACTTCTCGCCGGGCAGCTGGTCGAGTTGGCGATCGTCGATGGGATCTCACACGAGACGGTCCGGCAGACGCTAAAAAAAACGAGCTGAAGCCGCACACCAAGCAGTACTGGTGCATTCCGCCGCATCAGAGTGGTGAGTTCGTCGCCGCGATGGAGAACGTCCTCGAGCTCTATCACCAACCGTACGATCCCGCACGACCGGTCGTTTGCATGGACGAGACGAGCAAGCAGTTGGTGGCCGAGACACGGGTTCCGATTCCAGCAGGTCCTGGTCGTCCGCGGCGCGTGGACTACGAATACGAGAGGTGCGGCACGGCCGATGTGTTCATCTTCACCGAACCTCTTGGAAACTGGCGATGCGCCGAGGTGACTGCGACACGCACACGTGTGGATTGGGCGATGCAGATGAAGAACCTGGTCGACGTCTGGTACCCCGAAGCGACAATCATACGGGTGGTCATGGACAACCTGAACACGCACTCGCTCGGCTCGCTCTACGAAGCATTTCCACCCGAGGAGGCCCGAAGGATTGCCACGAAACTCGAGCTTCACTACACGCCGAAACACGGGAGCTGGCTGAACATCGCAGAAATCGAGTTGCGGGTGCTGACGGTGCAGTGCCTCAACCGTCGTATCCCGGATGCCGCCACTCTCGGTCGACAAGTACAGGCGTGGGAAACCGAGAGAAATGCCTCAGGCGCGCAAGTCGACTGGCAATTCACGTCTCAAGACGCGCGTATCCACTTGAAACGCCTCTACCCACGATTTCAAAACTGACACGACACTAGTTGGTTCAGCCACTCGATGTCCTCTTTCATCACAGGCAGCGTGCTACGCGTATCCGAACTCTACCGAAGGTAGAACTGTCGCCCTTTGCCATGGGTCTCTGAACGCTTTGCGGTCCGTCTCCGGCCACCAGGAGTAGACGCCGCGGCCGAACCGCGGCCCCGAGGTACCTTCCTCGTTGAGGAGGCGTTCGATTCATGCGACCATCGGAGGCGCAGATGTCCCTTGCCCTGCCGGAGCTTACGTCAGCCTCAACGCCCTTCCACGCCGCCTTCCCTGAGCGCGCGAAGCGGTACCCGCGCCTGCGGTACATGGGCAGCAAGAACA
>DASTTD010000226.1:0-8267 GCA_035760325.1 Gemmatimonadaceae bacterium | reverse complement strand
TCGCTATCGCATTGCCCCAACCGAAGTCACGCCGCCGCGCGGGTATCCGCTGCGTGGAGAAGTGCACGACGAGAATGCTTACGCTCTCGGTGGCGTCGCGGGACACGCGGGTCTCTTCAGCACCGCCGCCGATCTTTCGGTATTCGCGCAGATGATGCTGAATGGCGGCGAGTACAACGGCGTGCAGATCATCAGCCGTCCGACCGTCGAGCTTTTCACCAGCAGAGCGGTGGGCCATCGCGCGCTGGGGTGGGACACCGCTGAAGGTGACTACGGCTCGGGCAGATACCTCGGTCCGAAGGCCTACGGTCACACCGGATTCACTGGAACATCGATGTGGATCGATCCTGAGCGGCAGATGTTCGTGATTCTGCTCACCAATCGTGTGCACGCCGCGCGCGCGCTGCGGCCGGCCAAGGTGATTTCAGACGTACGCGCCGATCTTTCCGATGCGGCCGTGCTCGCCGTCCTCGATGGTCCACAGATCGCCGGCGGCAAGAGAGTCTTTCGCGCCGACCGCGAAGTCGGATGGAACCCGGCGCCGCGCCGCATCTCGAAGCGCCGCCTCTCGTCCTCCTCCAGACGTCAGGCTATAGTGCGCGCATCGAAGAGCCGCGTCAGCTCGACGAAGAAGAAAACACCCGTGAAGAAAACGACCCGCGCAAAGAAGCCCGTAAAGAAAACCACGAAGAGCTAGTTAGATTGCTTCCGGGGATAACCGGGAGGACAATGGGCGATGATGGTGGAGCGGCAGCTCCCGAAGCGGCGGCAGGCGGTGGAGTGGTCAGCGAGGACCAGGTGAAGCTAGCGCTCAGGCGTGTGAAGGACCCTGATCTCCAGCTCAATATCGTGGATCTCGGGCTTGTCTACGGAATTGCGGTCGACGGCCCAACGGTGAAGATCGACATGACGCTGACATCCCCGGCCTGTCCTTCCGGGCCGGAGCTGATGACGAACGCCGAGAATGAAGTGAAGTCGATTCCCGGGGTGGAGAAAGTGGAAGTGAATCTCGTCTGGGCTCCGTTCTGGACCCCGGAGAAGATGGAGCCCCGCGTCAGGGCGTACCTCGGGTTCTGAGCCCCGCGTGAGATCCAAAGCGGAAACTACAGTTCCCCTTAAGCGAGTGCCGCCAGTAGTCCGGGCCCCATCACCTCGATCTGCCAACGCCTGAGGCCGGGAACCGCCGCGAGATCTTCCGCTGTCCGTGCCGAGCTTCTCGCAATGTTCTCGAGACGCTCCCGCGAGCAGAGCACGCCCGGATCCAGATCGAGCGCTCGCGCAACCTCGTCGCGTACGCCTTTCAGTCGCACGACTCGCGCGTCGAACTCCCGATCCTTGTTCCAGCGCTGACCCTTGGGGAATCGGGGCAGCTCGGCCTCGGGTACTTCGAGACCACGCCGCACCGCGGCGATGATGTCGGAGCCGGCGCGGTCGATCATGCCTTTCGGCATTCCCTTTATCGCGCTCAGCTCGGAGACGCTGCGGGGAGGATTCCGCGACAGGTCGAGCAGGACCTCATTGCCCATGACGCGGAACGTAGCGCGGTCGAGCTGCGCGGCGACCGTATCGCGCCAATGCACGAGCTCCCGCAGCACCGCCAGCTCGGGCCGCGTGAGGTCACGCGCACCCTTGAGGCGCAGGAATCCCTCCATTGCGTCCTCCGCATCCCATCGAGTTCCTTCGAGACGCGAAAACTCCTCCTGGGCCCAGTGCAGGCGTCCGCGACGCTCGAGCTCCGCCTTCATGTGGTCCTTCAGCTGAAGGAGGTACCGCGTATCCTGAGCCGCATACTCCAGCATGTCACGCGAGAGCGGCCGCATCGACCAGTCGGCGCGCTGATGCTTCTTGTCCAGCTTCACATCGAAGAACTGCTCCAGCAGCGCCGCGAGTCCGAAGGACTTGATGCCGAGCAGCTGCGACGCGATTCGCGTGTCGAAAATGTTGGCGACATGCCAGCCGTAGTCCTGATGCAGCAGCCGCAGATCGTAATCGGCGTCGTGGAAAACCACTTCGACCGATATGCTCTCGAGGAGCACGCCGAGGCGCGCGGGTGAGCCGACCGGAAGCGGGTCGATGATGGCGCTGCGGTCGCGAGTCGACAGCTGCAGCAGGTAGATCCGGTCGAGAAAGCGGTGGAAGCTCGCGCCTTCGGTGTCCAGCGCCAGCTCGGTCACGTCCGAGATCTCGCTCAGAAAGCGGTCGACCTCGTCTGGTTTGTCGAGGTAGAGGGCGGTGTCGGTTTCGGTCGGGGGCATCGACCAAATGTACTGCGTTACCGTCAGATGAGATTGCTACAACCGTGAGCTACGTACGCTGTGCGCTGCCCGCTCAACGCTGACCGCTGCGCGCTGCAAACGTAGATACGTTATTACGTGTTGTCAGGCGCAGGCGCTGAGACTCGAGCCACCCTGTAGTACGCGCGCATGCGCGTACGCAGCAGGTACTCCAGGTTAAAATAGTCCGCAGTTCGCAGTCAGTCCGCAGTCCGCAGTCCGCAATTAGTCAGCAGTCCGCAATAGCACCTGGTCTTTAGTCCGCAGTAGGTCCGCAGTCCGCAGTTAGTCCGCAAATCCGCAATTAGTCAGCAGTCCGCAATAGCACTTGGTCCGCAGTCCGCAGTGACCGTCCAGTTGCAGTCCCCCCGATTCCCCCGTAAGCTCACTCACACCCACGACTCCTCTCCGAAAACGCATGCCCGAAGACTTCAAGGTTCATATCTACCCCAGCGACTGCGACGCCGTCGGGCACGTCAATCACGCTCACATGCTGACGCTGCTCGAGCGAGCGAGATGGGCGGCGCTCGAGCGCCACATGTCGTACGGCGCGTACATGAAGTCGAAGCTGTGGGCCGTGGTCAGGAAGGTCGAAGCCTCCTATCACGCCCAGACCTACCCCGGTGATGACCTCAGCATCCGGACCGGTCTCTTCTCCACCGGCAACACGAGCTTCGTCGTGAAGCAGGAAGTTCTCAACCAGAAGGACGTGCTGGTTTGCGATGCGTCGCTCGTTTACGTCACGGTGTCGCCCGAGGGGAAGCCGATACCCGTGCCGGATCAGTGGCGGAAGTTCTTTCCTCCCTGGGTACCAACCGGCCAGTGAGTCAGGTGACCGATCCAAGTCAGCCGTCCGTCGCAGCGGCCGAGCCGACGGCCCGCGTCAGCGCCGCCGAGCAGTCTCTCGCGGCCCGCATCGGAGCGACGCTGTTTCGTCATCGCGGCTGGCTTCCGCTGGTCTTCCTCGGAATTCCGCTCGTTGCGCGGGGATCCACCTCGCCGTTTCGGTGGGAGATCGGCCTGGCGCTCGTAGTCATCGGCGAGGCAGTGCGTCTCGCCGGTGTCGCGGCCGCCGGAAGCGTCACCCGCCGCCGCTCGCGCAATGTCCAGAGACTGGTCACTTACGGAATCTTCGCCTGGTGCCGGAACCCGCTCTACGTCGGCAATTTCCTCATCTGGATGGGGTTCGTGACGATCTCGGGCGTGCTCTGGTTCCTGCCGATCGCCATCGTGTTGTTCGCCGCGGAATACGAGCTGATCGTGCGGTATGAAGAGGGGGTGCTCGAGTCGACTTTCGGCCGGGAGTACACCGAGTACAAGAACGAAACGCCGCGGTGGCTGCCGCGGCCTCCGAAAGAGCCGGTATCGAAGGGAGAGCACAACTGGGGCGAAGCCTGGAAGAGCGAGATCAGCACGTTTCTCCAGTACGCCGTGCTCATCCTCGCCTTCTACATCAAGAGCCGGCTGACCGTTTTCGGCACTCCGGGCACGTAACCGGCGCGCTCGAGAACGAGCTCTTCAACCGGTTGAGCAGAGAGCCGTGGAGGTGCGCGGAGCACAGCGCGCGCTTGCACGATCGACAAACGCCGCCGCTGCCCGCGTGAAAGAAAGCACCGCATTCGTCGCACTCCCAGGAGAACGCGGACTGGCGGAACAGTCGCATCTCAAAGCACGCTCAGAGTCTGACTTCCGCTCCATGACGCGTTCGGCTTCAGCTTGACCGAAGACCCGATCTGCGCCGACTCGACACAGACCATCCTCGTGTAGTCGTCGTTGTCGAGGCCGATGAAGCCGGTGACTTTTTCCGCCCATGGATTCCACACCACGGCATCCCTGAAGCCCGCCGTTCGTACCTCGATGCGGCGGGAATTGCCCCGGTCCTCCACTTCTATTTTCTTCGGGGCTCCGAGATACACGCGGTCGATCTCGTCGGCGACGGTGAGCTTCTTCGCCTCGTCCTTCTTCTCGATTCCGCCCTGCGTCTTGTCGATGTACCACTTGCCCGTGAGCCCGCGGATGACGGTCTCGCGAATGTCAGCGACAGCTAGATAGGTATGCAGCGCTGCGGTGAAGGCGAAATGGTCGTCACCGGTGTTCCATACCTCGAGCTTCACGTCGAGGGAGCGCTCGCCCAGTGACACGGTCAGCTCGGTGCGGAAATGATGGTCCCACAGCTCCCGGGTGCGATGATCATCCTTCAGCACCAGCTTGACCTTCATCTGATCGCTCGCTTCCTCGTCTTCCGCGACCTTCCATTCGCTCTTCCTCGCGAAGCCGTGCTGCGGCAAGGGGCCGGTGTTGGCGAACTGCGGGAACACGACGGGTATCCCGCCGCGTATCGGGTCGCCGGGGGCGAAGGCAGCAGTCTTGCCCATGAACAGCACATCGACTCCACCGGGCGGAACCCAGGAAGTCGTCTGACCGCCGTTGAGATAGATCTCGGCCGTGCCGCCCGAAGGATGCGAAAGGACGACCCTGGGCATTCCGTTTCTGCCGGCTTCAACGCGCGTCGTCATGACACAGCCTACCGGTTCGGTCGGCCGGGAGGTGTCTCGCTCTTGAATACGTCGCGATTGATCTGAACGAATTCCTTCAGGTTGCCCGGCACATCCTCTTCCGGAAAGATCGCGGTCACCGGACACTCCGGCTCGCAGGCGCCGCAGTCGATGCACTCGTCGGGGTGGATGTAGAGCTGATCAGGCCCTTCGTAGATGCAGTCGACGGGACACACGTCGACGCACGCTCGGTCTTTCGTAGTCTTGCAGGCTTCGGTGATTACGTAGGGCATGTCGTTCCCGGAAGTGCTGCGATCATTTGCGAAAAATAGACCGGCCAGGTCTATCTCCGCCACGGCGGAGGCCCACCGGGTTTCCTGGGTAGCTCGGGGTTCTCCCGAAAGAAGGTCGCGGTGCGCCCGATCACCTGCACCACCGCCGAATTGGTGGCCAGGGCAAGCGCGTTCGCGGCGTCCTTTGGCTTCACATCATCCTTGTTTCCCAGCTTCACCTTCACCAGCTCCCGGGTACGGAGTGCGTCGTCCAGCGAGCCGATGAGGTTCGGCGTAAGGCCCTGCTGCCCGACGTGGACCGCAGGATCGAGGTGGTGCGCTTCGGCCCGGAGCTCGGCGCGCTCGCGTCCATTCACTGCCGCATCTTCCCCGGCTTGGTCATGAACGGACGAACATCGATCGGCGTTCCGTTCCAGTAATCCTTGTCGCTTTTCATCACCTGATAGTGGAGGTGCGGAGTATTGGGCGGAGCGTTGCCGGTCGTACCGACGAATCCGATCACCTGGCCTTCCCGTACCGCCAGTCCTTCTCGTACGCCGGGAGCGTATCCGTCGAGGTGCGCATAATAATGGAGGTAGCGCCCGCTCGCGTCGGCGACGTAGAGCGTGATTCCACCCGCGCCGCCGGTTGCGAGCTTTATGATGCGCCCATCGGAGGCCGAGAGCACGGGTGTGCCGCGCATCGCGAGAATGTCAGTAGCCATGTGGATGCGACTCCCGCTTCGCGCCTCATGGAACGTGTCTCTCAGCCGGCGCGGCTCGATGCCTTCGACCGGCACCATCAGCGGATACGCCCGGAAATACGCGGAGTCGGAGGCCGTCATCGGTTTGAGCCCGGGTCTCACCGGTGCAGCCCTTCCTTCCGGCGTTGTAACGATCACCGCCGGCAGTCTCGTTTCCGCATCGGTCGGCGCACGAATGTTCACGCACCCGACGCCGAGAACGAGCCCAACGGCGAGCGCGAGCCGTGTCACGCCATCATCTCGGCGGCCATCTTCGCGATTCCCTCCTCGATCGTTCTCGAGTGATGCATCGAGCAGAACTTCGGGCCGCACATGCCACAGAACTCGGCGCTCTTGAAATATTCCGCTGGCAGAGTCTCATCGTGGTATTCCTGAGCGCGCTCTGGATCCAGGCTGAGGCGGAACTGCTCTTTCCAGTCGAATGCGTAGCGTGCGCGTGATAGCGCGTCGTCCCGGTCGCGTGCGCCCTTTCGCCCACGCGCGACATCGGCGGAGTGCGCCGCGATCTTGTAGGCAATCACTCCCTGCCTGACGTCTTCGGCGTTGGGAAGACCGAGGTGCTCCTTCGGGGTGACGTAGCAAAGCATGTCCGATCCGAACCAGCCGATCATCGCGGCTCCAATGGCGCTCGAGATGTGATCGTAACCCGGCGAAATATCGGTTACCAGCGGCCCGAGGGTGTAGAACGGGGCCTCGCTGCACACTTCCTTCATGCGCCTGACGTTCATCTCGATCTGGTCCATGGGAATGTGACCCGGCCCCTCGACCATCACCTGAACATCACGGGCCCACGCGCGTCTCGTCAGCTCTCCCAGCGTATCGAGCTCGGCGAACTGAGCCTTGTCGCTGGCATCCGCGATGCAGCCCGGGCGCAGGCTGTCGCCGAGCGAGATGGTGACATCGTACTGGCGAAGTATCTCCAGGACTTCATCGAAGTGCTCGTAGAGCGGATTCTGTTTGCGGTGCGCCATCATCCAGACGGCGTGCAGGGAGCCGCCGCGGCTGACGATGCCGGTGATCCGCCCGTGCACGAGCGGCAGATGCTCGATCAGAATTCCGGCATGCAGCGTCATGTAGTCCACACCCTGCTTCGCCTGGTGCTCGATCATGTCGAGCAGGTCGTTCGCCGTAAGCTCCTCGAGCTGCTTGTCCCATTTACCGTCGGGCCCGCCCTGCACCGCCTGGTAGATCGGGACCGTTCCAATCGGCACCCGCGACGCGGCGATGATAGCGCGACGGATTCCGTCGATGTTGCCACCGGTGGAGAGATCCATCACGGTGTCCGCCCCGTACTTCACGGCGATCTCGAGCTTTTCGATCTCGCCATTCACATCTGACGAGACCGCCGAATTGCCGATGTTGGCGTTGATCTTTACGCGCGACACCTTGCCGATCGCCATTGGCTCGAGCGCGCCCGCCAGGTGGTGTACGTTCGCCGGGATGATGAGGCGTCCGATCGCGATTTCCGAGCGTACCAGCTCGGGCGACAGATCCTCGCGCTCCGCGACGAATCGCATTGCATCGGTTATCTCGCCCCGGCGGGCAGAGCGCATTTGAGTATGGGCTTCGGAGGTGTGCGGAGGGCGGCGGCTGTCAGGCGCACCCGAAGCGGCAGGCGCGCCGACTGGCGCCTGCGCCGTTCCTGCTGGTTCCATCGTTCGACTCCCTACGCCGGTGCTAACCGGATCAGGTTCTGAGGGACTTTCTCAGCCGCGCGAGCCTCCGTTCGAAGGCTGGCCACTGGCGCGGCACCCCTGTCTGGATACCAATCTAACCAGCCTCCGGGCTATTGTCTTCCGCAGTCCGCCGGTTGGCTGCAACCTTGTCGCGATGAAACACAGCCCGACACACCCAGTGGTGAACGTCCAGTACCCCGACTGGGTGGATGCAGTGGTCGACTGGGACCGGGCGTACGTTGCTGACGAAGAGCGGATGCGGCTGGCAATCCTCATTTCGCGAGAGAACGTCGAACGGGCAACCGGAGGACCGTTCGGCGCAGCGATCTTCGAGGCGGCCTCGGGACGACTCGTAGCCGTAGGAATGAACAGCGTCGTCCGTCTGAACAATTGCACACTTCACGGAGAGATGATGGCGTTCATGATGGCCCAGACCCGCGTCGCGTCGTTCACGCTCAACGCCCCGCACCTGCCGGCTCACGAGTTGTTCACTTCATGTGAGCCCTGCGCGATGTGTCTCGGCGCCACCCTCTGGAGCGGCGTCCAGCGCGTCGTTTACGGTGCGACGCGCGAGGACGCTGCCCGGCTCAACTTCGACGAGGGCCCCGTCTTTCCGGAATCGTACCGCTACCTCGAGCACCGTGGCGTCCGGATCGTGCGCAACGTGCTGCGGGATGAGGCGCGAGCCGTGCTCGAGATGTACCGCGCCAGGGGCGGAACGATCTACAACGGATGACCAGACTACCGCAGCCTAAGACGGTTCTCATCGTATGACGACAAGCCTCGAC
>DASTTD010000225.1:0-3831 GCA_035760325.1 Gemmatimonadaceae bacterium | reverse complement strand
GGCGAAGTGATGGGTATCTCCGACTCGTTCGGCGCCGCGTTCGGGAAAGCGCAGCTCGCCGCCGACAACGTGCTCCCGCCGGAAGGCGGCGTGTTCATTACCGTGAATGATTCGGACAAGCGCGGCGTCACTCCGATCGCGCGGCGGCTGCACGAGCTCGGCTTCCGGATTCTGGCGACGTCGGGGACCGCCAGGCACCTGCGTGGACGCGGTATTCCGGCCGAGAGCGTGCTCAAGATTTACGAGGGGCGTCCGAACGGGGTCGATCTCATGCTGAACGGCGAGATCCAGCTCCTCATCAACACCCCGCTCGGAAAGGAATCGCAGCGCGACGATTACACGATGCGGCAGGCCGCAATCGCGCATCGGGTCGCATACACGACGACTCTTTCAGCGGCCAACGCGGCTTCGGACGCGATTCTCTCGCTGCGATCCCGGCCGGCGGCGGTGCTTTCGCTTCAGGAATGGCACGCCCGCATCCCGAAGGAAGCGGGCGTCTGAATGGCTAAGCCCGTAATCCACGAGTCTGCCTACATCGATGACGGCGCCAGCATTGGCGATGACACCAGGGTCTGGCATTTCTGTCACGTCCTGGGAGGCGCCATCATCGGACAGCGCTGCATTCTGGGCCAGAACGTCGTAGTGATGAACGGCGTCAGGATCGGTAACAACGTCAAGATCCAGAACAACGTTTCGATCTACGAAGGCGTGGAGCTCGAGGACGACGTGTTCTGCGGACCATCGATGGTGTTCACGAACGTCATCAACCCGCGCAGCCACATCTCGCGAAAGAAGGAGTACAAGTCGACGCTCGTACGGCGTGGAAGCACGATCGGGGCGAATGCCACCATCATCTGCGGCGTGACGCTCGGTGAGTACTCCTTCGTCGGCGCAGGGGCGGTGGTCACCCGCGACGTACCCGCATATGCTCTGATGGTCGGAGTCCCCGCCCGGCAGCGCGGGTGGATGTGTCAGTGCGGGGAGCAGCTTCCGGAGAGAAATCCCGAGCGCTGCGCGATTTGCGGTACCCGATATCGTCTCGAGCGCGGTGAGCTGAGGAGAGACACCAGGTGACCGCTCCGCGGACATTCCGCATCGCGTTCTCCGGCTGCGGCCGTATCAGCAAGAATCACTTCGAGGCGATCGCGAAAATCGACGGGCTTGACCTGGTTGCCGTGTGCGATACCGACCCGGAGCGCGCGGCAAAAGCGGGAGCGGACTGGAACGTTCCGCACTTCACCACTTATGAAAAAATGCTGGCCGAAACGAAGGCCGATGTGGTGGCGATCGCCACGCCTTCCGGACTTCATCCCGCGCAGGGAGTAGCCGCCGCGCGAGCGGGACTTCACGTGGTCACCGAAAAACCGATGGCCATCTCGCTCACCGGCGCCGACGAGCTCGTGAAGGCGTGCGACACGGCGGGCGTCCGGCTCTTCGTCGTCAAGCAGAACCGCCTGAACCCGCCCGTGCAGCTGCTGAAGCGCGCCGTCGATCGCGGCCGCTTCGGTCGGATCTACATGGCCAGCTGCACGGTTCACTGGTCCCGCCCTCAGGAGTACTACGACCAGGCCCCGTGGCGCGGGACCTGGGAATTCGACGGCGGCGCTTTCATGAATCAGGCGTCGCACTACGTCGATCTCATTCAGTGGCTGATGGGTCCGGTCGAGAGCGTGATGGCGAAGACCGCGACGCTGGCGCGGCGAATCGAGACGGAGGATTCGGGAATCGCCATCCTGAAATTCCGCTCCGGAGCGCTCGGAGTGATCCAGGTGACCATGCTGGCCTACCCGCGGAACCTCGAAGGGTCGCTGACGGTGCTTGGAGAAACAGGCTCCGCCAAGATCGGCGGAACGGCGGTGAACAAGATCGAGCACTGGCAGTTCGCCGACTACGACGACGACGACAAGCTGGTTGAAGCCGTCGAGACAATCCCGCCGAACGTCTATGGGCTCGGTCACGAAGGGTACTACCGGAACGTGCTTTCCGTCCTCAGAGGCGAAGCCAGGCCGGACACGGACGGCCGCGCCGGCAGAAAATCGCTGGAGCTGATCCTCGGTATCTACGAGTCGGCCAAGACGGGGCGGGAAGTTCCGCTGCCGCTGCGGGCACAAGTCTGAGCCTGCAGGCTATCTTTCACCTCATCCGCGCTGACTTGAATTCCTACTGCCTCATATAGCATGGCTGTTCCACTGCTGGACCTGCGAGCCCAACACGGCACCATCCGCGATTCCGTCATCAGCGCGATGATGAAGGTCGTCGATGACCAGGCCTTCATCCTCGGCGAGCCCGTCGAGCGCTTCGAGAAGGAAGTCGCGGCTCTGTCCCACACGACGCACGCCATCGGGTGCGCGAACGGCACCGACGCGATTCTGCTGGCATTGCGGGCGCTCGGAGTCGGACGCGGGGACGAGGTGGTGACGACGCCGTTCACGTTCTTCGCGACGGCCGGTGCAATCCACAACGTCGGCGCGCGCCCGGTTTTCGCCGACATAGAGCCCGACACCTTCAACGTTTCGACGGATGCGATCGCGGCCGCCATCGGGCCGAAAACACGCGCGGTAATCGCCGTCGATCTCTTCGGGCAGATGGCCCCGATCGAGCTGTTGCGCGAAGCGGCGAAAGACCTGCCCGTGATCGAAGACGCTGCTCAGTCCATCGGCGCCCGCCGCAGGATCGATGACAAATGGGTGATGGCCGGCGAAGCGGCGACCGTCGGAACCTTCAGCTTTTTCCCGTCCAAGAATCTCGGCGGCTACGGCGATGGTGGAATGATGGTAACCCAGGACGACCACCTCGCGACGAGGCTGCGCCGCCTTCGTGTGCATGGCGGAATGAAGACCTACTATCACGACGAAGTCGGCTACAACAGCCGGCTGGACGCGCTCCAGGCCGCGGTGCTGTCCGCGAAGATGCAGCGGCTGGAGTCGTGGAGCGCAGCCCGGCGCAGGAACGCCTCCTACTACGATGCTGCCTTCGCCGACCTCGACGATGTTCGTACCCCGACTGTCGATCCGGCGAATGAATCCATTTACAATCAGTACACGCTGCGCGTCGCCCGCAGGGACGACTTACAGAGTCATTTGAAGAGTCGCGGCGTCGGGTCGGCGGTTTATTATCCGCTGTCGCTCCACCTGCAGCCCTGCTTCGAGTACCTCGGCTATGCGCGGGGCGAGTTTCCCGAGAGCGAGCGTGCCAGTGGGGAAGTGATCTCCCTTCCTGTTTATCCCGAGCTGAAGCAATCACAGCTCGACGAAGTCATTGAGGCGGTGCGCGGGTTCTACGGCCGCTGATGCGCAATTCACAAGCGAGCAAAGAGTGCAACTGAAAAAGAAGCTGTTAGCGAAGATAGACAACCGCACGGCGTGTGTCGGTGTCGTCGGCCTCGGGTATGTCGGGCTGCCGCTGGCGCTCGAATTCGCCAATGCGGGGTTCCACGTGATCGGCTACGACGTCAGCGAGCGCGTCACCAGGGCTTTGATGTCGGGCAAATCCCACATTCTTGACGTGCCGAGCGAAGAGCTGGCGCGCCTCGTGAAGGCCGGGAAGTTCGAGGCTACGGCGGACGAATCGCGAATGAGCGAGATGGATGCCGTCTCCATTGCCGTTCCTACTCCGTTGGCCAAGACTCGGGATCCGGACATGAGTTATGTCCTTGCGTCTGCTGATGCGGTTGGACGCCACTGTCGACAAGGGGTCGTCATCATCCTGGAGAGTACGACCTATCCGGGAACCACGCGCGAGCTGATGCTCCCCAAGCTCGAGGCGGCGGGCCTGAAGGTCGGCGAGGACGTGTTCCTGGCGTTCAGTCCTGAACGAGTCGATCCGGGCAAC
>DASTTD010000224.1:0-2562 GCA_035760325.1 Gemmatimonadaceae bacterium | reverse complement strand
ACGGACCGAGGACAGAAATTCTTTTGTCCTCGCTCACAACGCCGCGAGCGCGTCGGACAGCTGACCTACCAGCACCGCCTCCCGTTCCACCGCCGCAGCGGCCCGCAGAATCTCCCGCTGCGCGTCTCGCCACTGCCCCTGATCGATCGCTTCGCGAACTCCGGGCACCGTCTTCACTCCATATCCCGTGTAAAAGCCCGGCGCGTAGAGCAGGTGTCTGTACCACGGTCTCGCGTTCAGTCCCTCAGGTGTCGTCAGCGCGCGCTCCGCTTGCACGAGCCGTCTGTTGATTTCGCTCAAGCCGGCGGTTCTGCCCCTGCTCGACACCCCGACGTAGGCCTTTTCATACCTCTCGGCGGCGCGCTTCAGTGAATCGACCGCCTTGACCAGCGGCGCGAAGTCGAGCGCTGCCGCGGGCTCCTGCCTTCGCGGCGCCAGAGTCGGCTCACGCGGGTCGCTGACCACCCTGAAGGCTCCCTCGTCGATCTGCCGGTTCCGCTCCGTGATCTGCTCGGCGCGGGTATTCCGCAGCGTCTGCAGCTCTTTCGTGTATCCCTCCACCGTCTCGGCGAGATTCGTGAACGCGAAGGGAAGCAGATCGGCGTTTGCCAGCCTCAGCACCGCGGTTCCGACGGTCTGCGCGAGCGCGCGCCCATACACGAAGGCGGTATCGCTGAAACGCGTGAACCAGAAAAAGTTGTCGTAGGCGGAATGGTAGATCCCGCCCTCGTCCTCGCCGCCGAAACCGAGGTTGAGCGATGCCATCCCGATGTGATCCAGGAACGGCGAATAGTCGGAGCCGGAGCCGAGGGCACTGATGCGAAGGTCGGCGCGCTCACGTGCATCCTTCCGTGCTTCCGCCGATCCGTTCACGATCCTGTCGAGCTGCGCCCGCTTCCAGACACTCACACCCGTCTCCGGGTCGGTTATGTCGCGCGCGACGTCATTGATGAATTTTTCGAGCGTGTGCGATCCGCCCGCGCGGAGAAACCCCCTGCCGTTGCTGTCGGTGTTCAGATACGCCACGGCGTGCGCTCTCAGCTCCTCGGCGTGCGCCTCAGCCCACTCCGTGGAGCCAAGCAGCCCGGGCTCCTCGGCATCCCATGCGGCGTAGATGATGGTGCGCTTCGGGCGCCAGCCCTGTCTGTAGAGCGCTCCGAGCGCGCGGGCCTCTTCCAGCTCGGCGATCATGCCGGAGATGGGGTCCTGCGCGCCGTTCACCCATGCATCGTGATGATTGCCGCGGACTATCCATTGATCCGCCTCGGTAGTACCGGGCAGCTTCGCGATGACATTGTAGGCGGTCTTGATGCTCCAGTCCGATTTGACCCGCAAATGCACCCTCGCCGAACCGGGTCCGAAGCGATAGGTGATGGGCAGTGCGCCGCGCCAGGACTCGGGAGCTACCGGACCACCGAGCGCTGAGAGAAGCGGCTGGGCGTCTCCATAGGAAATCGGCAACACCGGAATTTTCGTGAGCGTCGCTGCCTCGGACAGTGGAAGGCGCTTTGCCGTTCTGGTGGCGCCAACGCCCGGCGTGAGCGGATCGCCCGGATACGTCGGCATGTCGGAGACAGATCCTCTCTGCACACCCTGGGGCGGACGCATTGGTCCTTTGGGGTAGACATCGCCGATCGAGTAGCCGTCGTCCTTCGGATCCGAGTAGATCAGACAGCCGATTGCGCCATGTTCCGCCGCCACCTTCGGCTTGATGCCGCGCCACGATCCACCGTACTTCGCGATGACGATCGCCCCCTTGACGGAAATGCCGCGGCGCTCGAGCTCGTCGTAGTCGGATGGAATACCATAATTCACGAACACGAGCGGACCCGTGACATCGCCGTCCGCCGAGTAGGCGTTGTAGGGCGGGAGCTGCTCGCTACCCTGAGCTGACGCGGGATCTCCCGATACAGGCGGCTCGCTCAGCCCGGCTCTGTATGCGGTCGGTGCGACGAGCTCGACCACTCGTTCCAGCGGGGTCGGAAAGAGAACATCGAAAGTCTCGAGCTGAGCGTCCCAGCCATAGGAGCGGAACTGATCGCGGATCCACTCAGCGTTCGCCCGGCCGTAGGGCGAGCCGACGTGGTGGGGGCGCGCGGAGAGAACGCGCATTGCTTCGCGCATTCGCGCGGGATCGGGTATCGCGCGGAACCTCGCCTCGAGGTCCCGCTGGACTTGCGCTGATCGTGGCAGAAAACCCCGCAGCTCGGGAGCGACCTGCTGCGGGGTGAATGCAAGTGTCGCGGCGGCGAGAATGAGAGAGATGGCGGTGGCGCGCATTGCAGAAACTCCGGGCGTAACGGCGGGTCGGCGAGAGAGCGGAGAATTTAATCTCAGTCGCGAACGTCGCCGACGGAAGCTTGCGGCCGGACACCCGAGCCGGGATGAAACCTCGCGGCCGGACGCCGCGCGTCACCGCCGTTGATTACGGAACAGCGTTCGTATTAATTGTGAGTCCGCAGGTGTAGTGGCGGCTAGGTAGCTCAGTTGGTAGAGCAGCGGACTGAAAATCCGCGTGTCGGCGGTTCGATTCCGTCCCTAGCCATTTGATGTGACGTGGGA
>DASTTD010000223.1:0-18457 GCA_035760325.1 Gemmatimonadaceae bacterium | reverse complement strand
TTCGGCGTCGCCGCGATTCGCTTGATCAGCCACTCCATGGCGGAGCTCGACGGCATCTGCTGCAAGCCACGGCGAAGGGTGTAGACGTGCTCGAGCTGATCGGCGCGGAAAAGCTTGTCCTCCCGCCGCGTGCCGCTGGTGGCGACATCGATGGCCGGGAAAATCCGCTTTTCGGAGAGCGAGCGATCGAGCTTGATCTCGCAGTTGCCGGTGCCCTTGAACTCCTCGAAGATCACATCGTCCATGCGCGATCCCGTCTCGACGAGCGCAGTCGCGATGATGGTGAGAGACCCGCCGCCGTGCTCCGGAGCGACGGAGCGGGCGGAGCCGAAGAATGCTTTCGGCTTCGCCATCGCCGATGAATCGAGTCCACCGCTCAGGGTGCGGCCGGTGCCGCGCTCGACGGTGTTGTACGCGCGGGCCATGCGCGTGATCGAGTCGAGGACGATTACGACATCCTGGCCGAGCTCCACCAGGCGGCGGGCGCGCTCGAGCACCATCTCGGTCACATCCGTATGTCTGACGGCCGGCATGTCGAAGCTCGACGCCACGACTTCACCGTAGCCCCAGGTGATCATCTCGCTCACTTCCTCGGGACGCTCGTCGACGAGGAGAATGAGCAGCGCCGCTTGCGGGTGATTGATCGCGACTCCTTCGACGATCGCCTGCAGGAGCATCGTTTTTCCGGCGCGCGCGGGAGCGACGATGAGTGCGCGCTGGCCGTATCCGATCGGGGCGATCAGGTCGATCGCGCGCCTGGTGAGCTCGGGTCCGCCCTTGGCGGGCCGACCTGTCTCGAGCTTGAGCTTCCGCTCGGGATACGATGCGATGAGCGATCCGAAATCCGGCCGGCGCGCGGCGGCGGCGGGATCACCGCCGTTGATCTGCTGGATGTCGACCACGACGATCCGGTTTCTGTGGTCGTGACCGGTGGTGGCCAGAACCAGGTCACCGCGTCGAAGATTGTACTGCCGCGCGACCTGAGTGTGAACGTAGGCGTCGCCTGCCTCAGTGAGATAGCTGTTGGCCGCTCTGCGCACGAAGCCGCCTTCCCGCTGCGGGTCGAACCATCCGGTCGTCTCACCGTCGGGAACGACGGGCGCGAGTGGAGCGCGTGACCCCTGTCCCTGATTCTGGTCGGGGCGTGGAGCGTTTCCCTGGCGCTGCGGTCTGCCGCGTCCGCGCTGGTTGCGTGAGCGACGGCCGTTGTTGTTGTGGCGGTTGCTGTCACGGTCGCGCGGCGCGCCGGGCGGCCGCTGCTGGTTTCCTTCGCGACTCTGCCCCATCTGCTGCTGATCGTACTGCTGCTGACCGGGGAGCGGAGGCGGGGGAGAGTGAGGAACACCGGACGCAGGAGGGGCGCCGGATGAGGAGGGGCCGGGTGCGGGCGAAGGGAGCGCCGGAGAGGTCATGTTGTCGCGCGCGTCAGGGATCTGAGCGGCGTCGGGGGCGGGTATGGAAGGATCCATTGGCTCCAGATACGGATCGACGTCTCCGTACGATTCGGGAGAAGTAGGTTGATTGCCGGACGGACGGGGCCGGCGGCCGCGACGAAATGGACGTCGACGTTCGCTCATGCAGTTGTGGTGTGGCTGGAGAAGAAAAGCTGCTGCTTGAATGGCTCTCGGGGACCGCGGGGAAAACTCACGCGAATTCCTGAACCCGACTCTATTCGAAGTGCGCGCCGCTAGGGCTGCGCTCGTGCAAGAATGGTACTATCGAGCGTTGGAAATGTCCAGCAACTGCCTAAGCACTTGCCTGAATGGTAGGGTGGGGTACGGGGAATGTCCAGCGCTCCCGCAGCCTCGCGTTTCTTTTTGAGTTGTGAGTTTACCGTTTTTGCGTTGTCCGTTGTTGCGTTACCGCGGGCCTGCGGCCGTTGAGCAACGGAGTTGACCTCGCGCTCCTCTTTATCCGCTGCACATGCACTGGATAGCTTTCGTGCATGACGGAGCCGTTGACTGATCCACTTCCGGAGCTCGAGCGCGCGGTGGCTGAGCGTCCGGAGGATGCGCGGGCAATCGTTGCGCTCGCAAATCATTACTGGCTGCTCGGCGCCGGACCCGAGGTAGTGGGTGATCTCGCGTCGCGCGCGATCGCCGCCGATCCGGATAACCGTGCGGCATGGCACCTGTGGGCGCTCGCCGAGTCGAACCCGCGCGAGCGCGTAGCGCGCTGGCAGCAGGTGTCGCAACGCTTCCCGACTGATGATCTGGCCAAGGCCAACCTCGCCGATAACGCCGCGAGTCTCGCCGGCGCCGAGCACGATTACGACGCCGTCGATCTCGCCATCGTTACGTACGAGGCACTGCTGGCGACGGCGCAGCAGGCGGATCAGCGAGCCGCGCTCGAGAAAGCCATACGCACGCTCAGGGGATGGAAGTTCTGACGTTCTGGTTGGTGCGCTGCTCAGGCATCTTTGTTTGGGGAGCTGCGGGTGTCCTCTTCGGCGACTACGCTCGCTCGGGCGGAGCCCCAAGGCGCGCGACCGCCCGCTCCGCGGGGAGGTCGCTGGGTCTCCTGGTCGCTCGCTGAAAGTCGCCTGTGAGGACACCCCGCAGCTCCCATACAGTCTGTCAACAGCACGCGTCCCGCGAACGTCTCCTTCCATCCCCTGATCGATCGCATCTCCCTAGCGCGCGGCTCACCGATCCGCCGCACGCCGGTGCGCGTGTGGTCCCTCGATACGTCCGACGCGTGAACCTACGGCTCCGTTCCTGCTCGCGCCGACATCCGCAGCCACCAGTCGCGTCGACAGTATGTGCACCGCAACGACCGCGCACTTCGAGATCGCGGTGGAAAGTCTGGTGAGGGGACTTCGTAAGCGACTTTCAGCGAGCGACCAGGAGACCCAGCGACCTCCCCGCGGAGCGGGCGGTCGCGCGCTTTGGGGCTCCGCCCGAGCGAGCGTAGTCGCGAAGCAGACCCCTCACCAGACTGACCGATCGAAATCTCAAACTGCGCTAACGCTTAACGCCCGCTGGAGTGGTCGACGCGGACCCGGTGGCAGCGGATGGCTGCGCGATTGTAGCGGGATTGCCGTCGGAGATGTACGCGTTACCGGACTTCTCGAGGCGATCGATTGTCTGCGCGATCGCATTGCCGATCACCTGGATGCGGTTCGTGCTCAGTGGATTGAACGCGGGGTCGTATGGGCTCCGCGACGGGCCGCCCGCGACCTCGAATACCGCTTCGTGATTGTAGGTGATCGTCCTTCCGCTCTTCGGATCTTTCCACGAACCCCTGCTCGCGAGCGCGCGATTCTTCGGCCAGAGCCCCTGCGGAAGCGCCATCGATCTCATCCTGTAGCCGGGTACCGCCGAATCGACGGCGAGCGTCAGCCGCGCGATCTGCTCCTGCACGAACGCGTCGGGATACTTGCTGAGCTGCGCGTGCCAGAGTGTGTGATTGCACAGCTCGAATCCGTTGTCAGCGAGCCATTTCACCTTCGGAAAACGCCAGGCCGTCTTCTGGCCCTGAATGTTCCGGTCGCCAAAAAAGTTATGGCCCGCCTCCGCGCCGGACAGCAGGCAGAACACCGCCTTGTTGTCCCAGTCGGGATGGCTCTTCCTGAAATCGAGCCAGATGCCAAGGCCGCTGCCCGGGTCGATATCCAGCTTCCCATCCCTCTCGATGTAGCTGAACTGCTCGGCGGATGCATCGTCGAACGTGAAAACGACGGGAGACAATCCGCGCGGCAGGTCCAGCTTCCGATCCAGTACCTGCGTCATGTTTACCGGCCGATAACCGCGGTTGTACAGCAGCTCCAGATCCTGACGGAAACTGGACCTCGCTCGCGTGTAGGTCGTATTCTGATCGCCGATCAGGTGATACTCGACGACCATGATGCGTCCCAGCTCGTTGGGAACGCGATCTGCGTGACCGGTAGCGGAGCCGGAAGGGCTCGCCCGGGCGCTGGCAACGAATCGTCCGGCGAGGCTGTCCGTAGGGGAAAGAGGACCCGCGGCGGCCCTCGCGGTGTCTGATGATTGCCGGCCGCCCGGCTCCGGGTTGCACGCGAGAGCGAGCAGCACGAATGTGACTGCGAAAGAACGGTACATTTTGCCAGACTATGTGGAAGATTAACGACAGAGGCGAAAGAATCCTGCGGGCGATACAGACCAGGCAGAAGGGGATACTGCACGGCCTGCTCGCAATAAGCATTCTAGTGGTCGGCCTCACCAATGTGTGGCTGGCGACGTGCGGCTTCGACAGCTGCCCGACCCCGCGCGAGATCCAGCAGTTCAAGCCGGACGAGGGCGGGAAAATCCTCGATCGCAACTCCGTGCTCATGGGCCGCCTCGAGAGCGTTCGCCGCCTGAACATCTCCATCAAGCAGGTCCCCGTTTTCGTGCAGCAGGCGTTCATCGCCACCGAGGACCGCCGCTTCTACAAGCACAATGGTCTGGATTGGCGCGCCCTCCTGCGCGCGCTCAGCGCGAATCTTCGCGCCGGTGAGACCCGTCAGGGCTTCAGCACCATCACGATGCAGGTAGCGAGAAACACGTTCGCCGTGCGCAAGTACCCCGCGCGGTCGCTTCGACAGAAGATGATCGAGCTGCGCATCTCGCGCCTGCTCGAGCGATCCCTCTCGAAGAACGAGATCCTCGAGCTGTACTTCAACGTCATCTACATGGGGAACGGCGTCTACGGGGTCGAAGCCGCGAGCAGGGATTTGTTCGGACGCGGCGTCGAGAGGCTGACCCTTACCCAGGCGGCGCTGCTGGCCGCGCTGCCTAAGGGACCATCGGCATACACACCGCGTCGTCACCCGCAGCGCGCGCTCCAGCGCCGCAACCTCGTCCTGAGCCTGATGGTCGACGAGGGATACGTATCGAAAGACCGACTGAAGGGCCTTCAGGCGGAGCGGCTGCGCATTGCCCGCGACGAGTGGCGGCCGCCGAACGAGAACGACTCGTACGCTCTGGATGCCGTTCGCGCGCTCGTGGACTCGGTAATCAAGGGCGGTACCTCCGACATCATCGATCTCACGGTCTATACGACGCTCGATCGACGCGCTCAGCTCGCCGCCGACCGCGCGGTGAGCCGCCGTGCCTCTGCGATTCAGTCGGAGGCGGGGCGCCGTGCGCTGGTGCAGGGCGCAATGGTGGCCATCGATCCGCGCGATGGTGACATTCGCGCTCTGAGCGGAGGACGCAGGTTCGAGCGCGGCACGTTCAACCGCGCACTCTCGGCGCACCGCCAGCCGGGCTCGGCGTTCAAGCCATTCGTGTTCGCCGCCGCGCTCGCGGCGGGATACACGCCGGCGTCCGAGGTCGACGACGATCCGATCGACGTCCTTCAGGATGAAGGCCGCCAGGTCTGGTCACCGGCAAACTACAACAACGAATATTCCGGGCGCGTCACGTTCCGGAAAGCGCTGATCAAATCGGCCAACGCCGCGACGGTACGCGTGAGCCAGGCGGTCGGGACTCCGCGCATCATCGACCTCGCCCACAGGAACGGAATCGTCAGCGAGATTCCGAACGTGCCGGCGATGGCGCTTGGCGCCGGTGATGTCACTCCCCTCGAGCTCGTGAACGCATATGCGCCGTTCGCCAATGGCGGGCACCGCGTGAGACCTCGCCTGGTGAAGCGCATTGAAGCCGCGGATGGAACGGTGCTGTGGACGAGGGAGATCGAGCCGAAGACGCAGGTGATGGACCCTCGAGACGCGTATCAGCTCACGTCGATGCTGCAGTCGGTGGTCAATCACGGAACGGGCAGAGCCATTCGCGACTATGGGGTCAAAGGGCCCGTGGCGGGGAAAACGGGCACCACGAATAGCGGGACCGACGTATGGTTCGTCGGCTACACGCCAACGATCATCGCCGGCTTCTGGTTTGGGTTCGACAACCCTGCTCAGATCAGTCGCGACGCATCTGGTGGAAGACTCGCCGCGCCGGCGTGGGCGGAGTTCTACCTCAATGGCTGGCGCGAGACCGCGACCGCCAGCGCATGGCGCCCCCCACCGGGAATGTCGTCCGTCGTGATCGATCCGCAGACCGGCTATATCGCGACTGACTGGTGTCCGGTCCGCCAGCAGGAATACTTCAAGCCCGGAACCGAGCCGCACCTCGAATGCCCGGAGCATGGTCCCGACATGTACTACGAGGACCAGCAGCAGGCCGCCGACTGGCCCGATCAGCGCGATTGGGGCAACGATATGGGCAAGCGTATTGGTAAAGCTCTCGGCAAGATCTTCAAGTTCTGATCTCGCCTGCTCGTCGGACTCCGCGCGCGGTCGTCAGGGTGGGGGTGCTGCGCCGCGACTTACGCTCGCTCGGGCGGAGCCCCAAGGCGCGCGACCGCCCGCTTCGCGGGGAGGTCGCTGGGTCTCCTGGTCGCTCGCTGAAAGTCGCTTGCGCAGCACCCCCACCCTGACTCCCTCTCGGGCCTCACGCCCACGAGATCAGAATTTCAGATCGTGGCGAGAGCGTACTTCGCTCGGGCGACGCGCAACCTGCGGTTGCGGCGGCGTTGCGAGTACTGTGTGGGGAGAGGCTGGGTGTCCCGCCTAGGCGGCGTCTCGCGTAGCAAGAGACTCGCCGACAAGGAGCCCTACGAATACACCGGGCGAGGCTCGCAGCGTGTAAGCGAGCAGGCGCCGTAGCGGACGCCCAGCCTCTCCCCGTGCAGAGATCTCTAAACGAGTCCGAGAAAGCTCGAAGGTTGCGCCGTGAACCCGGGGAAGATGCGGTCGAGCGCGCGGGCCCCGAGATGATCTGATACCACTTCGGCGAAGACCGAGCGGAAGTCAGTGGTGAGGGCGAGGTCGCGGCCCTCGTACAACTGCTCCTGTTCCAGCCCGGGCCACTTGCCGTGAACCTTGCCGCCCTTGATGTTGCCCCCGATCACGAAGAGCGCGCCGGCGTGACCGTGATCAGTGCCGCGGTTGCCGTTCTCACGCGCCATCCGACCGAATTCGGACATCGTGAGAATCACGACATCGTCCATTCTGTCGCCCAGGTCCGTGACGAGAGCGCTGATGGATTTCGCGAAATCGTCCAGCCGCTGCGCCAGCTGGCCGGTCGACGATCCCTGGTTGACGTGAGTGTCCCAGCCGCCAATGTCGGCGAACGCGATCTCCAGGCCGACGTTCGCCTTGACGAGCTGCGCGATCTGCAGCAAGCGCTGTCCGAACTGCGATCTCGGATATTCGGCTCCATTCCGCGGCAGATATTTCCGCGGGTTCGCCGCGCGCAGCATCTTCACCGCCTCGAACATCTCGGCGCCGGTTCCGTGCACGAGATCAGCCGAGCCCGTCTTGTACAATGCCTCGAGGCGCTGCGCCGAGCTGCCGGTCGCGCGCACGGTGAACTCGTCGAGGCTGTTCATGGCGACGGTTGGCGCCGGACCCTCCAGGACGCGAGGAGTCTGCGCCGTTAGCGACACCGCGCGGAATGGCGTCCTGGCAAGATTGCACTCGTCGCACGTTCCCTTGGCGGCGAGGTAGCGATTGAGCCAGCCGTCGGTCGTGCCCTTCATATCGGGGGTACCGCTCTCCATGTAATCCTGCGCATCGAAGTGCGACCGTGTTGCACTGGGACTTCCGACTGCATGCACGGGCGCGAGAAGCCCTTTGTCGTAGAGCGGCTTGAGCGGAGCCAGAGATGGATGCAGCCCGAAGAATCCATCGAGGTCGAGAGCGCCTCCCGCTGTTCCGCGCGAAGGCTGGGGAATCGCGATCGACGGACGCATCGCGTAGTACGCGCGCTCGCCGTGCGGCACCACGATGTTCAGCGCATCCGCGGCTCCGCGCTGAAAGAGACAGATGAGAATCCTGCCGTTCGCGGTTTTTGTGAGCTCCATACCGAACGTGGTGCGACGCAGGAAGCTCGGACTCAGTCCCATCGTCACGAGCGCGAGCGCTCCGGATTTCACGAAAGCTCTGCGTTCCATACGGATCTCCTATCGGCGCTGGAATTCAGGTGAGCCAAGCGCGAGTCCAACGATCTGCGGCAAGCCATTGAGCGGCGGAAGATTCCCGATCGCGCGTCCCCGTAACGCCGGACGCCTCCCGCGGGGCGACATCGCTGGCTGGGCCGACCTCGCCGGCTCGGGCGACGGCTCCGCGGCCGCCGCCGCGCTCGCCGCTGCCACGTCGGGAATCGCGCGCTCGGCGCCCGCGGAGAGCATTGGATGATCGCCGGAGAGAAGGACGGCGCGAGTATCGGGCGACACCATACCGTTGAGCAGTGTCGCCACCACGGCATCCACCTGCCGCTCTCGTGGCGCGCGCCGTACCGTATCGAGACCGGGCAGCGCACGAATGCTGATGCCGGGGAGGCGGCCGGCGGCCACCGCCATTCCGAAGTTGATGCGGTTGAGTATCGCGCCAGTATTCATCCACGCTTCTCCCGTCTCCGGCCAGCCGTTGGGAGCCTGGTGACCGAAGATTGGCTGGCCGAGGTACGCAATGACCTGAGCGGTGCGTGGAGTGCTGTCGGGCCGCGCGTTGAGCGCGCGCATCGCGCTCACCACCACCTCGAACGGCGACTTCACTTTGCTTCTGAACGCCTGCTGCGAGAAGAACTCGGGCGAGGTGACTATCGTGCGCACGACTTCGCGGATATCGCCATCGGTGCGGAGGAATACGGCGGCGGCGCGGTCAACCAGCGCTTCCGGCGGCACATCGCTGACGAACCGCCGTGCGATCTTTGTAGCGATGAAGCGGGCGGTAACGGGACTACGGGCGAGAATGTCGAGCACATCCTCGCCGTCTTCCATTCCACGCCCCGCGGCCAGCTTGTGGCCGAGGACGATTTTTTCACCCGCGTCGTGTGCCTGGGGCCGGAATACGAAGCCACCGCCCTGTTGAGGCTGGCGAATCGTCCAGCCCGTGAACGCCCGCGCGACGTTGATGACATCCTGCTGGGTGTAGCCCCCGTCGACACCGAGGGTGTGCAGCTCGAGCAGCTCGCGCCCGTAGTTTTCGTTCAGCCCCCCGCGCCGTCGCTGAGCCGGCAGCTGTGGCATCGCCTGCCCGCGCACGGCTCGCCGTCTCGCGGCTGCGCCCGCGCGCGGCATGGCAGGTGGTCTGCCGTCGGACATGCGGGTGAGTCGACCGTCCGCCCTGAGTGTCGGTCGGCCGCTGTCCGCCATGCTCCGCGCGTTGTCGAGATAGAAGAGCATTGCGGGACTTTGCGCGACCGCGCCGAGCAGGTCGCGAAATTTTCCCAGCGCGCGTGGGCGGATGACCTTCTGGTCGAAGTCCGCGATGTAATACGGCTGCGCCTGTCCTTTCCGCACGAACACGCTGAAGTGATTGTGCCAGAAATCCGTCATCACTTCCTGGAGCTGACGCTCGCTCGCGACCGCGCGGGCAACGCGCGAAGACTGAAGCTGAGTAATCACCTGCTGGGTCAGGTTGTAGCGCTGCTGCATTTCCCTTCGCATTGCAATACTGTCGGCGCCGTCCATCGTGCCGTCGGCTTGCCGCTGTACCTCACGGCGGGCCCGCTGCTGCTCCGCGTACGCACGGAGCAGATCGTTCTGGTCGCGGTTGATGGCTGAATAGCGGGCGACAAACGATTCGAGGGCCGAGTCGTCGATTCGCTCCGGGTGGAGCTGCTCAGCGATCCAGTTGTCCAGTCCGATCGCACGGACCGCGAGAGCGTCGTCCGGCCTGGGCCCGAAAGTCAGACGGCTCAGCGCATGAATTATCTGCTGGTCGGCGGGCAGCTCGCGAACATCCGAAGCCACGCTTCGCGTCGCTGGCCGGGACGTCGATCCCTGCGCCTGAACCCAGATGGGAACGGCGTACGAGAGTGCCGCTACCACGGTGTAAAGTGTACCTGATCGCATCGTCATTGACCCCTGTTTCGCACGTTAGACGCATGCAGCTCAACAACGTTAACGGGGGGGTGCCGGCCTTTCTGAGGCTCCAGCTATCTAGCCGCTGATCGCGCGTAACCACGGAAGAAACGGAAATTCCCTAAGCTGCACCAGGCGCTTCCACGCGCCCACCCTCTCTAACGATGCGATCGATGAACGGTGTCTCGACCTGTACCGCGGCCGCGAGCGCTTTCGCGAATATCAGCTTGTCGTCATCGGGCTTGTAGTAATCCTTGATCCTGCCCGCGAGCTCGTAGCCCGTTCGCTCGTAGAACTGGATAGTTCCGCCGTACGTCTCCTGCGACGAAGTCTCGACCAGCAGCAGCTTGCCGCCGCGGCGTATGACCTCCTCTTCCGTGAACTTCAGCAAGCGACGGCCTACCCCGCCGCGGTGCTTCGACTTATCGACGGCAATCCAGTACAAATCGTAGGTCGATTCCGTCAAAGGGGTCGGGCCGAAGCAGACATACCCGAGTACTCCGTCTCCGTCCGCAGGTGAGTCGAGAACGTAGGTGAGGTAGCCGCTCTCCTCTCCAAGCTCGATCCACTCGTCTACCAGCTCGAGGGCGATCGCGACTTCATCCGCGGTGAAATTTCCCGCGCCCTCGAGAATTCTGCAGACGCCATCGCGGTCGGCCGCGGCGAGCGGCCTGATACGGTCGCCCGGCATCTAGATGTGTATCGGCCTGCCGAGGACGGCGAGCGCCGCTTCCTTGACCGCTTCGCTGCGGGTGGGATGCGAGTGGACCGTGATCCCGATGTCCTCCGACGACCCGCGATACTCGAACGCCAGCACGGCTTCCTGAATCATCTCCGAGACGTTCGCGCCGATCATGTGCGCGCCGAGCAGCTCGTCGGTTTCCGCGTCAGCAATGAATTTGATGAAGCCGGACGTATCGCCTGAAGTGCGCGCCCTACCGTTGGCGGAGAACGGGAATTTCCCCGTCTTGTACTTCCTTCCGGTTGCCTTCACCTCGTGCTCGGCGAGCCCGACCGTCGCGATCTCGGGCCAGGTGTACACCACCGACGGCATCGACTTGTGATCCATGTGCACTTTATGTCCGGCAATCACCTCCGCCGCGACCACTCCCTCCTCCTCGGCCTTGTGCGCGAGCAGCTTCCCGCCGACGGCGTCGCCGATCGCGAAAACGTTCGGGAGGTTAGTGCGCAGTTGATCGTCGACGACGATCTCGCCGCGCTTGCCTAGCTTCAGGCCGAGCGCTTCGGCGTCGATGCCCAGCAGCGCGGGCTTTCTGCCCACGGAGACGAGCACGCGATCGGCCTTGAGCGTCTCGTTCTTGCCATCCTTCTCGATGTCGACGAGAACGGTGGTCCCTTCAAGCTGAGCGCCGGTGACCTTCGTTCCGACGCGGATGTCGAGTCCCTGCTTGCGGAAGATCCTGTCCGCCTCGCGAATGATCTCCTCGTCGTTACCGGGAAGAATCGTCGGCATCAGCTCGACGACGGTTACGCTCGCGCCGAGCCGGCGCCAGACCGAGCCGAGCTCGAGACCGATCACTCCGCCGCCGATTACGATCAGGTGCTCCGGCACCGACTGGAGGGCGATCGCGCCGACATTCGAAAGAACGCGCTTCTCGTCGAACTTGAGGAACGGCAGCTCGACCGGCACGGATCCGGTGGCGATGATGACGTGCTTCGCGTTCCAGGATTCGGTCTTCCCGTCGTCGCTCGCCACTTCGACGACGTTGCCCTTTTTGAGCGTTCCGCGTCCCCTCGCCCAGGTGATCTTGTTCTTGCGGAACAGGAACTCGATGCCCTTGGTGTTCTGCCCGACGACGGTATCCTTGCGCTTCATCATGGTCGGGAGATCGAGCGAGACGTCGCCGACCTTCACGCCATGCTCGGCCGCGTGAAGCCGCGCGAACTCGTAATGCTCCGATGATGAAAGCAGAGCCTTGCTCGGAATGCAGCCCACGTTGACGCACGTGCCACCGAGGGTTTTGTCCATCTCGACGCAGACTGTATCGAGTCCAAGCTGGGCAGCGCGGATCGCGGCCACGTAACCACCGGGGCCGCCCCCGATGATCGCTACATCACAATCGGGCATCTACTCGATCAGCATCGCGGCCGGATCTTCGATGAGCTCCTTCACGCGTACGAGGAAGAGCACCGCCTGTTGTCCATCGACGATGCGGTGGTCGTAGGAGAGCGCGATGTACATCATCGGGCGGATCTCGACCTGCCCGTTGATCGCTACCGGGCGATCCTGGGTCTTGTGAAGGCCGAGAATGCCGACCTGCGGATAGTTGATGATCGGCGTGGAAACCAGCGATCCGAACACACCGCCATTGGTGATGGTGAAGGTTCCGCCGGTGAGATCGTCCATCCCGAGCTTTCCGTCCCGTGCCCGCCTGGCGACGGAAGCAATGTCGGCGCTGAGCTCGATCATCCCCTTCCGGTCGGCATCCTTGATGTTCGGAACGACGAGTCCCTGATCCGACGCGACCGCGATTCCCATGTTGACGTAGTGCTTGTAGATGATGGAATCGCCATCGATCTGTGCGTTGACCATCGGGTACTGCCGGAGCGCGGCGCACGCCGCCTTGATGAAGAACGGCATGAAGGTGAGCTTGACGCCGTGCTCCTTCTCGACGCGCTCCTTGTATTTCTCGCGCAGCGAGTTGACGACGGTCATGTCGACTTCGTTGAACGTCGTCAGGTGCGCGGTATTGTGCTGCGACTGCAGCAGATTCTCGGCGATGCGCTTCCGCCGCGTCGTCATCTTCTCCCGCGTCTCGCGCTCCCCCGACGCCGAGGCGCCATTCCCGCGCGGCGATGTGAATCCGCCGGCGCGGACGGATCCTGCTCGCTGTGCCACTGGTTCGGTCGGTGGTGATGTTGGTCCGCGCTCACCACTTCCCGCGCCAGCACCCCCGGTGTGCCCGAGCACGTCCGGCTTGGAGACGACCCCGCCGCGCCCAGTCCCGGCGACAGCGGCGATATCGATGCCTCGCTCGTCCGCCGTCCGCCGTGCGGCCGGAGACGACTTCGTAGTCTGGGACTGTGAGGGAGGGGCACCTGCTCCCGCGGAGCCCGCCTCCGCAGCCTCCCGGAGACCGCGGCTGTTTGCGGGCTCCGGGTTCAGGCGAGGACCAGCGGGCGGAGTGGGAGCAGGTGCCTCTCCCCGCGCACCGGCACCACCAGAAGTCTCCCCGGATGCGCCGGCACCAGCCGGCACAGCGGAATCATCGAGCTCGCCAAGCACCTCGTCGACCTTGACCACGTCGCCCTCTCCCTTGGCCTGCCTGCCGAGCACGCCGGCTTTGAGCGCGGGCACTTCAACCGTGATCTTGTCGGTCTCCAGCTCCACGAGCGTATCGCCCGCGGCCACGGCATCGCCCTCCTTCTTCAGCCAGCGCGAGACCGTGGCCTCGACGATTGACTCACCGAGTGGGGGGACCTTGATGGAGAGCATTGGTTTGTGGGCTTGAACTGGTTGCTGCAACGCGCCGGAACTGAGCGCCAATCACGGTACAACCGGCATTTAGACGGTAAATTCCGCGTCATGACGGCCGAATCACCGTTCCAACTGAATATAACGCTCCCGTATTAGCGTGCGAGGACTAACCATTTCGGCGCACGGTGGACTCGATCAGCTCGAGTACCGCACCGATCTGCCGAAGCCGGAGCCGAAGCGCGGCGAGATACGCGTCCGCGTCAAGGCGGTCGGACTGAATCATCTCGACCTCTTCGTGCTGGGCGGGCTCCCGAACCTGAAGATCGTTCCGCCCTGGATACTCGGCGCCGATGCGGCTGGAGTCGTCGATGCCATCGGGGACCTCGGCGGTGATGCGACAGGAAGCGTAAAAGTCGGCGACATCGTGATCGTAAATCCCGGAATCAGCGATCAAACCTGTGAGTTCTGCCTCCAGGGAGAGCATTCACTCTGTGTCAAATACAGCATCCTCGGGGAGCAGCTCCCCGGGACCCTCGCCGAGTACATCACGGTTCCCGCGCGCAACGCTCGGAGCATGCCGAGAGACAAGTCAATCGAGTCGGCCGGCGCGTTCACGCTTTCGACGCTGACGGCGTGGCGGATGGTGGTAACCCGCGCGCACGTGAAGAAGGGGGACAACGTTCTGATCTGGGGAATCGGCGGCGGCGTAGCTCTCGCCGCGCTCGAGATGGTGCGCCGCATCGGGGCAATTGCGTGGGTGACCTCGCACAGTGAGGAAAAGCTGGCGCTCGCCCGCGGATTGGGCGCGGACCACGTCGTCAACTACACCAACACCGACGTCGGCAAGGAAATCAGGGCGCGCACGGGAAAACGCGGAGTCGATGTCGTCTTCGACACCGTCGGCGAGGCGACCTGGTCCCAGTCGCTCGGCGCTCTCGGCAAGCGAGGCCGCCTGGTGACATGTGGCGCGACGTCAGGTCCAATCGTTCAGACGGACATCCGCCGCCTGTTCTGGAACCAGTGGGACATCATGGGCTCGACAATGGGTAACGAGGCAGAATTCGACGCGATTGCGACAGAGTTCGCGGCTGGCCGCCTGACCCCGCTCGTCGATTCGGTCTTCGACATTTCGCAGGGCAGAAAGGCCTTCGAGCGCCTCCAGAGCGGCCAGCAATTCGGGAAAGTCGTGGTGCGGATCCCCGAATGAGCGACGCCCGGGCGCAGTACACGCCGATCGAGCTCCAGCGGATCCGTGAAGAGTTCGTGGCGGGGAGGGGGGCCGAGTGTCCGCGCTGCTCGGTACCCATGACCCAGCGGCCCATTGGCGGCGGGTCCTTCGGGCTGGGCTACGCCAGGAGGCGGGACTGGCTGATTTGTCCCAAATGCCGGCGCAGCGCCATCTACGACATCCAGCGTGGGACCCGAAACTAGGGCATTGCAGAGCTACACGCCCTATCTTTGCAGATATGGTAGTGCACTCTGCAATCAGGGATTTGATGCGACGCCAAGCCTCATTAGGCGCTTTCTGGCTGTTCCTGCTGGGACCGATAGCCGGGGCCCAGGTCATCGAGCGGCCGGTTCCATTCGACAGCGCGGCCATCGTGATGGTCCTGACACCCAGGATCGCCGAAAGAGCGACATTAGGCCCGCCTTCGTGGCCGGTTTCGGGCGATTTCACCGAAGCAAGGCTGTACACCGTCACCGACTCGACCTACATCCTGACGGTGAGGCGGTCGACCGGAGTGGTCGAGCGATACAATCTCTCGGCAGCCGATCGTCACGCGATTCGCGTCAGCGTGTCGCGACTTCCACCCGACGTGGTACGCGAGCGGAACGACGCCGGCAACGCGTTCATTCGCAATCAGTCCCTGCTCGGACTGGCGCTCTATGCGCCGGCATTCTCCTATGCCATAGGAGAAGACAATGCGGCGGGATTCGCCGCGGGGTATCTCGTGGTGGCCGGCGGCACGTTCTTCGCCGCATCCGAGGTTGCTCGGCGAATGTTCATCTCGCGCGCGCAGAACGATCTTTCCGCGAACACCGGCCTGAACGGAGGGCTGGGCACCGCCACGCTCATCTATATCCTGGGCGGCGGCGACAGAGCGCGAGCGGCCGGAGCATTTGCCGGAGGGCTCGCCGGCACGGGGATCGGACTTGCCTTGGGACGAGGGATGACGGAGGCCGAAGCGGTCGGCGCGGGGTTCGGGTCGCACCTGGGAGCACTGATCGGGTGGGGAACCGTGTCGACCCTCGATGGAGAGCCGCGTTGCACAGTGAGTCCCGAAGGATTCACGACTTGCAACGACCGCATCAGCGACAAGGCCAAGGCGTTCACGGTGCTGGCGTCGGGTCTGGTTGGGTATCCGCTTGGAGTATTGTATCCGAAGAACTCCAATTACAATGTGACGCCCGGGGACATCCAGATGCTGTGGCCGGCTTTGGGGTTGGGAGTAACCGCCGGCGCGTCCCTGCTGCCCGATAACCCACAGCAATCCGTCGCGTGGGCGGCGTTGACCCTGGGTGGCATCGCGGGTGTTCTCGCCGGCGACATGTTTCTGGTGCGTCGCGCCGATCACAGCCGCACGGATGCGAGCCGCGTTACGCTCGGCACCGGCGCCGGAGAGCTGATGGGACTCGGCGTCGCGGCGTTGATCGATAACGATCTCGGCAATCCACAGATGGCATTTGCGTTGATGACCCTCGGTGGAGTAATGGGGCTGATCGTGACGGAGCGCACTGTCGATCCTCGTCCTGATGCCGGGCGGCAGCGCATCCGTGTGACGTTCAATCCATCGGCGCTGGCTATGCTCGCGACCGGTACCAGTGGCATGCACTCGCTCTTTACGGTGAGGTTCTAGTGGATACGACGATGACGCTGACTTTCAGCGAACGGCTTCAGGGAAGCTTCGAGCAGCTCTACGGATACGTGCCAGCGCTGTTCGGCGCACTCGTCATCCTGTTCGCCGGGTACCTGCTGGCGAGGCTCCTGGAAAAGGGCACCGACCGCCTGATGCGGCGCATCAGGTTCAACCAGATACTCGAGAAAGGCGGAGTGATGCAGGCCGTCGAGAGGTCCGGCTCGCGCGTAAACCCAACACGCGTTGCGGGAAGCCTGGTGTTCTGGTTCGTGATGTTCGCCGTGATGCTCGTCGCCGCGAATGCGCTCGGACTCCAGTCTCTGGCCAACGTCTTCTCGGAGCTGGTGAGCTACGTCCCGAGCGTGATCGCGTCGATCGTGATCATGATCGTCGGAATCGTTCTGGGCGGCTTCGTCGGCGGGCTGATCATGGCTTCCGCCGGCGGTCTGCACGGGGGGCCGACCCTGGCGCGGGTAGGGAAAGGCGGCGTGATAATGCTCGCCATCTTCATGTCGCTCCAGGAGCTTGGAGTGGCGACCGAGATCGTCACTACCGCGTTCGCGATTCTTTTTGGAGCCGTCGCCCTCGCGCTTTCACTCTCATTCGGACTCGGCAACCGCGAGCTTGCGGGAGAGGTCACCCGCGACTGGTACCGGCGCTATCGGGAGGAGCGCGACGCCATCGAGCGTGACAACCGCGAGCTGGACCGGGCCGAGGGGATGTCGATCAACGAAGACTATGTGCGCCCCGTTTATCCCGTGCCGCACCGGGACATCCCCGCCGCACCGCCTCCGATTTCCCGCACTTCGGGCCCTGACGATGTGGTACGGGTGGCCGCGCCCGACGATGTTCTTCAGCCTGAGTGACTGATCGGGCGTCACTGGCACGACCCTTCCCCTTTGCCCCGGTCATGCGGGCCAAGAACGAGGATCTTCACGGCAACGTCCCGGACCAGTGCAGCGTCGCGCTGGTCCTGATCGACGTCATCAACGACATGGAGTTCGAGAGCGGCCCGGCGCTGCTGGCGAACGCACTTCCGGTGGCGCGCAAACTGGCTGATCTCCGCCGGCGCGCGAAGGAGGCGCGTGTGCCGGTGATCTACGTCAATGACAATTTCGGGAAGTGGCGGTCGGATTTCCGCCGGCAGCTCGGCCATGTTCTCGAGGACGGCGTCCGCGGGCAGCCGATCGCCGAGCTGCTGCGGCCGGACGAGAAGGATTACTTCGTCCTGAAGGCGAAGCACTCCGGCTTCTTCCGCACCCAGCTCGATCTTCTGATCGATTATCTGAAGGTCAAGACGCTGGTGCTCACGGGATTCACCACCGACAACTGTGTGCTGTTCACGGCATCAGACGCGTACATGCGCGATCTGGATCTCATCGTCCCGGCGGATTGTGTTGCCGCGATCCGGATCGAAGACCACGAGCGGGCGCTGGAGCACATGGTCCGCGTTCTCGACGTGACGGTCGTCGAATCCACCGAGATCGATTTTGAGGATCTCATCGACCAGTCGGTTCCGGCTCAGAAGGACTGGCGGTGAGAAGGTCTGGACTGCTTCTCCTCGGTGTCGTCGGCTGCGGCCCTTTCGTTCGGGTCGACCGCCAGTCAGGCACGGATCGTCGAATCACCGTCGAAGATGTGCGATCGCGGATGTATCTGGTCGCCCACGATTCGATGCAGGGACGTGAGGCTGGCGAGATCGGGAATGTGAAGATGACCAATTACATCGCCGCTGAGCTGGCGCGCATCGGGCTCGAGCCCGGCGGTGACAACGGTACATACTTCCAGACCGTCCCAATGGTCAGGCGCCGCGCGGATTCCACCTCGTCGCTCCGGGTCGGGAACGAAGACCTCGCCGTCTTCACTGATTTCGCTCCCCTCCGTCCGACATCGTCGCTCCGCTCGGGAACCCGCCTCTCGGCGGCGCAGGCGTCGACGGTGTACGGCGGCCGCGCGGGCGACACTACGATCTCACTGAGCCCCGATCAGGTTACTGGAAAAATCGTGGTCCTCGACGCGCCACTCGGAAGCGACGGGAAGCCGACGGCGGTGTACGCCACGCCGACCGGTCTTTCGCTCAGCCGGTTCCCCACAGCTGCCGCGGTGGCGGTCGCGGGACTCGATTTCGTTTCGGCGGCGACGAAAGCGTCGCTTCGCGGACGCGGAAACGGACTGTCGGTACGCACTGAGAACCCCCCGCTGACCCTGCTCATCTCCCGCGACGCAGCGGTGAAGTTGATGGGAGCGCCGCTCGAGTCCCTGCGCCCGGGCGCTGAAGGCCGGACCGCCAGCGCGCGAATCGGATTCCTGGATCAGCCGGTGACCGCCCCCGCGAGAAACGTGA
>DASTTD010000222.1:0-2361 GCA_035760325.1 Gemmatimonadaceae bacterium | reverse complement strand
TCTCTGGATTCGTCTTCCACGGAAACGCGTAGATCCCTCCGTCGGGAAGACGGAGCGAAGCGAGCATTGCCGGGCTCGTCCGCTCGATCAGGCGTGCGGCGGTCGCCACCCGGGTGTCGAGGCGCACGACGCCCTTCGCTCTCACCAGTCGAGCCAGCAGCGCCGAGGAGACATTCGAGCTGACGTCCGGGGTCGCTCTGGCGACGATCGCCGCGAGCAAAACTTCCTCCGACGATCGACCGGCGGGGAGCGGCTGCACCTTCACCTGCACCGCCGGGTTCTCGGCGTTCCACTGGGCCGCGAGCTGCATTGCGACGCGCGTCTCAACGGGATTCGCGGCGGGCCAGTAAGTGAGCGTCACCGGAGTGAGCGGCTTCGGCGGATTCCCGAGCGAGACGGCTCCGCTCGACTCGCGGCGAAGGGCCAGTGTTGCGCCGCCGGGGGCGGAAAATTCCCGAACCTGCGGAATCGCCGTAAGAGACGACGAGAGTCCTCCGACAGGACGGTACCCAAGGTACCGTGCGGCTTCCGGATTGGCCGTGACACGCTGCAGCGCGAGCAGCGCTTC
The DNA here is from genome assembly GCA_035760325.1 of Gemmatimonadaceae bacterium. GTDB lineage: Bacteria > Gemmatimonadota > Gemmatimonadetes > Gemmatimonadales > Gemmatimonadaceae > UBA4720. Next base: position 1,793 of record DASTTD010000222.1, on the reverse strand, counting down.
AATGGTGGATTCCGCGCCGGCGTTGCGATTCAGGCGGATCGGTGAGGGGCCGTCGATGCCGTCGAAGGTTCTGCCCCGTTTCTCGTCGTACATGCTGACACCAGCGGGATTGGCGCCGGCGAACCACGCCGCGGTGAGACCGGCAAAGACGGGATACCGGCGGTCACCCGTTGCGTCGGCGAGGGCCAGAAATCCCTCGACGATCGGGCCGACCCCGTACGCGATCTGGGGAAACCAGTTCGTGACATTCGACGGCCCGATCGTCGAGGCCGGCTGTCCCGCCATGAGAAACCTCCCCCACAACCCATCTGCCTCGCGGCGCGCCGCAGCCGCGAGCTCGGGACGGTTGAGAACGACGGCAGCTTCCGCCAGTGCGACGGTCGATCGCGTCCCCCAGGCATGCCATTCCGCGCCGGGTGCATCGGTGCGCGCGCCCCATGGCGCACTGCTCATCGAGCCTCGCGACAGTGGCACGAGTAGCGCCGCCGTTCGCTCAGCGAGCGCGGTGATTCGTGGTGCCGGCTCGGCGCGCTGCAGCGCGAGCAGTCCGAGAAGCGCTTCAGAGGTCGCGGTTGCGGATCCACCGATCAGGCGACCGGCATCGATCTCGCGCGCCATTCGCGCGACCGCGCGATCGAGCACCGGACGGATCTTGTCGAGAGTGGCCGAAGCGGAGGGATCATGCCCAAGTACTCGTACCGCTTCGCCCATCGCCCAGATGCTGCGTGCCGCCCAGTACGACATGCTTTTCCGGCTGCTCACCGCATTCCGGTTCAGGTCGCCCGCCGCGTCGATGAAGTTCACGAACTCGCCGTCACCCTGCTCCATCGCGATCACGAAGGCGAGCAATCCGAGAGCTTCGCGACGGGCGATCGTGTCGCCGGTCGATTCGTACGCCCGCAGGTAGACCACCGCCGCGCGTGCCGCGTCGTCGAGACTCGCGATCCCCTCATACCCGTCGCGCGCGGGCGAAGCGGTAGGGCGATAATCGGGGGCGTCCGCGTACAACGCGACGACGCGCACGGGCTGGCCTTTCACGACGGCGTCGAGGCCCAGACTACGCAGGTGATCAAGACGAATCGCCAGTGGCGCAGGTCCGGGGGGCGTGGCGATGGTGTCTGGCTGCCGGTCGCAGCCGGCAAGCAGAAGAACCAGCAGCACGCGCGATCTCACAGCGGTATGCCCCCTTCCTTGCGCTCGATCGCGTCGGCAAGCGAATCAACGAGCGCCTGCTTGCTCACCCGCGCTCCCCCAACCGCTACGTCCGCCGCCCCGTAATACACGAAAAGATCTCCGTCCCGCTCCACCAGTCCCTGCGGAAACACGACTCGTATTCCGGTGATGAAATTCGCCGGATCGACCTGCGGAACGATTCCGTGCTCGATCTCGTACGGTGCTTCCGGTGTCAGCGCCGGAGCGTCCGAAACGTAGAGCACCTTGTCAGGGTTTTTAAGGTCGAGCACACACCAACCCATCGAGTAGACGTTGCCTTCCGGGACCGTCGTCGCGCCGTGAAACGGGAGGAGCCACCCGATGCTCGTGCGGATGGGCGGCGCGCCGGCGCCGACGCGTGCACTGCGCCATGTACCCGGGCGCGGTCCAACGAGCGGGACGCCTGTCTCCGGCCATTCGGATTCCAGAGAAGAAACCCGGATGCCGACCATCCGCGGCATTGGACGGTGCAGGATGACGTACCGGCCGCCGATTTTCTCGGGGAAGACGACACAGTTCTTGTTCTCGCCGGCGATGCGCGGGCCGTGGCGGCGGTACCGCTCGGGCGCAAGGATGTCGTC